>JAJZEJ010000059.1 GCA_021828635.1 Chloroflexota bacterium | reverse complement strand
GCTGCTGCGTAAAGTGCGGCAGGCCAATGCCGACTACCGTATGTTGCTGGCAATGGCGCTTGCCATCCTCTTCAATGTCGTTGTGCAATCTTTCGAGTCGAACGATTTCTGGAATCCCAGTGTCGGTCTCTATTTTTGGATACTCATGGCGCTACCATACGCTCTGTGTTGGACAGCATCCACCAGGAGTAAAGCAAAGCCAGAGGTGCCAACCGAATCGCTCGACGCCAACCTTGAAGATACGCATTTTGAGCAAAAAGAACTTATTTCTGTCTAAACACTACAACTGTGACAGCACTGTGCAGACATGAAATATCATCTATAAAGGAGATTTTTGTGGGAGATCGTTTACGGATCTGTATTATCGCCTTCATGTTCGCTCCAATAGTGGGCGGAGCAGAGGTGCGTGCGGAGAAACAGGCACGTCAACTTATGGCAATGGGCCACGATGTGACGATTGTCACCTTGCGCCACAATAAACAATGGCCGCAGACTGAAATCCTTGATGGTCTGCCCATTGTGCGCATTGGTGGCATATACAGCCGTAATGGCATTCTGCGGATTGGTCGTCTGGGACATTTCCCCATCGATATTCTGATGTTCTTCACGCTCTGGCGGCTCCGTCATCGTTTCGATGTTATTCACCCACTGCAAATATCGCCACTGGCTGCCGTAGCCACACTTATCGGAAAATTTGCGCACAAAGCAATCGTCATTAGTATTCCCAGCACCGGTCCGGGCAAAGAACAACATAGCGAGAATGCTCTATTGATGGCTGATACTCTTACCGAAAAGTTAGCAGACACAAGTTTCTTAAAAGTTCCATTCAAAGACATTGTAGTTGGCGATATTGCCTACCTTTCACGGTCAGCCTTTGGTGGTACTCAGATTGTGAACTGGCTAAAAAAGTCTGATGCATATTATCAGATTTTGAGTAGCCGTAGTTACCCATATATGACCTCTCATGGCTTTCAAAGAGAAAGGCTCTTTCTTATACCAAATGGCGTCGATGCGCAAAAGTTCCATCCTGCGCCGGAGCGTCGTCCCGATCCCGCTCAACCAGAACGGACACTGATTTGCGTTGCACGACTGCAATATCCTAAAGGCGTTGATGTGCTACTGCATGCCTGGAGTCGTATGATGCATGAGCCAGCCGCATGGCGAGCGCATCTGCAACCCAGGTTGCGCCTTGCCGGTGAAGGTCCACTTTTGCCACAATTACAGCGCATTGCTCACGAATTAGGCATTGAAGATAGCGTAGAGTTTCTGGGTCTGCGCCGCGATGTCATCCCACTCCTTCAAGAGTCCTGGGCTTTTGTTATGCCTTCACGCTGGGAGGGCATGCCCAATGCCTTACTAGAAGCGATGGCTTGCGGTCTTCCTTGCATTGCCACGCGCGTAAGCGGCAGTGAGGACATCATTCAAAACGACATCAATGGCCTGCTCATCGAACCAGAACAACCGGAAGCACTGGCACAGGCACTACGCCGCATCATTGAAGATAGCGATTTCGCCACGAGGCTGGCACAGGAAGCACGCGCCACTATACTACGTGACTATCAACTGAGTCGCGTCGTAGAGAAATGTGTTGAATTGTATCGACATGCTCTCTCACAAGAGGTACAACCACAGCAGTTAGCTCTGGAGGGTGCCTCAAAATGAATACCAAGCCTAGAATTTGCGTTGCCATCACGACATTTTATCCATACGTTGGTGGCGCTGAAACTCAGACGCTGGCCCAATGCCAGTTGTTACGCGAGCGTGGCTACGATATGCGGGTCGTCACGTTTCAACATCAAAGAGACTGGTTGAAACAAGAGAATATTCGCGATGTACCGGTAACTCGCGTCGCTAAAGCGTTACTCAGCTATCGCGCAAGCTGGCCGCGCCCACTACAACGGCTGGCCTATCTTCTAGCTATATTTATCATGACCTGGACTCTCTGGCAGAAGCGCAATGAGTACGATATTCTCCAGGTTTGTCAATTCAACCTGCTGGTACTACCGCTATCTTTTGTTTGTCGCCTAGCGCATAAACCAATGACTATCGTGTTGATCAGTGCAGGCGCGGGAAAAGCAACCAAGACAAACGAACCGGCACGCCTGCTAGCGGGTCCACTCGACCCCAACCTACCCTGGATGCAGGTTGATGGCAAAACATGGATTGATGGCGATCTCTATGGCGTTGAGCGGGCAGGCTCATTAGTTATACGGTACATGCGTGCTACTTTACGCCGCATGGGTGCTGTTATTATCGTCCTTAGCACACGTATGGAACGCTATCTCGCCGCACATCGTTTCCTGTTACCAGGAACACGTCTAATTCCCAATGGGGTAGATATTGAGCGTTTTCATCCTGCACCTGCTCATACACCAATAGAAGAACGCCCTCGTACTGTCGTCTGTGTCTCAAAATTGCGTTGGGAGAAAGGTATTGATGTTCTCTTACAAGCCTGGGGACTGGTCCACAAACAGATACCAGAGGCGCAGCTCATTCTAGTGGGTAACGGACCTACCGAGCCGCAACTCAGGCAAATGGCGGAGGCGCTTGACATCACTGACAGCATTGAATTCGCGGGATTACAAAGCAATGTACCGGCACAGTTTCATCGTGGCTCTATTGCGACCCTCCCATCACGCTGGGAAGGAATGCCTAACGCCTTATTGGAGGCGATGGCCTGCGGTATGGCCTGTGTAGCAACACAAGTGAGCGGCAGCGAAGACCTGATTCAGCCCGGCGTCAACGGTTTACTCGTCGAGCCAGATGATTATATAGCAATGGCTGAAGCTTTGCTGAACCTGCTCCGTGATCCTGAACTGGCTCAACATTATGGTCAAGCTGCACGCGCTACTGTTGAACAGCATTATACACTGGACCAGGTAATCGATATGTATACTGACGTTTACTATAGCATTACAAAACGTGATGGCCTCAATATCCTTCCAGATGAGCTAGGAACTGATCCATCGCATTCTATTTCGTTTGGTAGATGATTGTAGGGACCGATTGATCGCGTCCTCTGGCCGATGTATCGCGTTCGCTCCATGTTCAACACGAAAGAATGGACGTATTCCTTTATGTGTGGTATTGCAGGTTTTATTGATAAAACATATTACAGCGATGATGCGGAACAAATTCTTGATCGCATGTGTAAAGTTATTCGTCATCGCGGACCGGATGAACAGGGTACATGGACAGACAATGGTGTGGCATTAGGGATGCGGCGTCTCTCCATTATTGATTTATCGGGCGGTCATCAACCAATCTTTAACGAAGATCAAAGTGTGCTGGTCGTGTTCAATGGCGAAATCTATAACTATCAGTCGCTCAAACAGCAATTACAAGCTCGCGGACATACCTTTGTCACCAATAGCGATACCGAGGTCATCGTGCATGCCTATGAGGAATATGGCGACGAATGCGTCACACATCTGAGAGGCATGTTTGTCTTCGCGCTATGGGATAGAAAACGCCAGCGTTTATTGGCCGCACGTGATCGCTTTGGCAAGAAGCCTTTCAACTACTATTGGGATGGACAGCGTCTGGTTTTCGGCTCTGAGATCAAATCACTGTTAGAGGCAAATATTCCACGCGAAGTTGACCCCATCGCGCTGGATGAATACTTGGTCTACCGCTATGTGCCAACACCGCTCACGCTTTTCAAAAATGTCAAAAAGTTGCCAGCCGCGCATGTGCTAATTTATGAAAATGGACAGATAAGCACTAAACGCTACTGGGAATTGCCTTTTACAGCAACCAATCAGGACGACGAAGCAACATCGCTAGAACGTATTCGCTCGTTACTGCGAGAAGCAGTGCAGATACGTCTGATGAGCGAAGTGCCTCTTGGCGCATTTCTTAGCGGTGGTGTTGACTCCAGCATTGTCGTTGGTTTCATGAGCCAGTTACTATCTCAGCCAGTTAAAACCTTCTCTATTGGTTTTGAAGAGGATACATACAGCGAACTACCGTATGCACGCAAAGTTGCACAACATTTTCATACCGATCATCATGAGTTTATTGTCAAGTATGATCTGGTATCAGCCTTGCCACAACTGGTCTGGGCTTTCGATGAGCCATTCGGCGACTCGTCCATGTTGCCTACCTACTATGTCTCAAAGATGGCACGTGAGCATGTTACCGTCGTGCTATCGGGCGATGGCGGCGATGAGATTTTTGGTGGCTATCAGCAATACCGTCGTGAATATCAGATACAGCGTGTTCCACCACTCGCGCGTAGTCTGCTAAGTCATGCCAGCGAGTTCATGCCCGATGGCATGCGCGGCAAACAGCGATTAGCAACATGGCGCAAGGATTATGGCACCCGCAACATCGAATCATTCATGCTCTTTCCCGACTACGCACGTATCGAACTCTACAAACCGGAGTTTTATGAGCAGGTATGCGATCATCGCCCTTTCGAGCGCCATCTCGAACTCTATCGTGCTGTGAGCCATCTAGATGCTACAGCGGCTATGCAGTATGTTGACGCACACACCTACCTGACCGACGATATTATGGTCAAAGTCGATAAAACCAGTATGCTCAACTCGCTGGAGACACGCGCTCCTTTGCTCGATCACGTGCTGGCCGAGTATGTGACCTCGTTGCGTCCTAATGTGCGCATGCATC
>JAJZEJ010000488.1 GCA_021828635.1 Chloroflexota bacterium | reverse complement strand
TACTCTTAAAAGATACAAAAAAGCGTATTCGCAAATGTTTGAAGGTTAAAGTATGCATAAACGCGCTTGAAACATCTAGCTTATCCGCGTCTGTTACTCTCTCACTATCAATGTTAATGAGAAAACAGCGGTAAACCCCCGAATATTAGCGAGGATGTTCATTTTTTACCATCCTCGCGCTCCTCCTTTGTTGTGCTTCAAGGGATTAGTTCCCTATGTTTCCCTATTGTTATACTCTTGATACACAAAGGAGACGTGTTATTATGGCTCAGATTAGAAGTATGCGTGAACACGAAGCAGAGCGTGTTCGTGATCTCTGGCTTCAGGAGTGTGTAGAAGCAGGAACGCCGCTTACCGAAATAGCAGCCCAGCAGGTTCTTGTACACCTCCAGCAATATGCGACCCATCAAGATGTTCACTGCTTTGTAGCGGAAGAACATCACCTCCTCATCGGTTTTCTCACCTGTTGTGTGATACAGCATCCAGTCATGCTCTGGCGCTCCGGTGACATTGAGGAACTGTATGTGCAGCCTGACCCTCAGCGAGAGGCGATTCAGGCCGAGTTGGTGAGACAGGCTGTTGCCTTCATGCAACTACGTGGAGCGAGGAGTATTCACACTCGCGTAGGTATCGGAGAAGAAAGTCCTGAAGAGGCGCAACAACGGACTTTCTGGCAATCGCTCGGATGGGAAAATGACACAACCACCTATTCCATCTATAGCAACGTACCAGGAGATACCGCTTTACAGCGTGTGTGGGATGAGTATCGGGTGGAAGCTCGAACATCGACCAATCTGCAACAATCCTGAATCTCCTAGTGAAGGTTGCGCTCGTCGCCTTCTATAAGGCCACGGAGTACCTGCTGATTGTTCAGCAGGTACTCCGTATCTTTTTACACAAACCCTCGTTCTTGCAAGAATTTCACTAACACCTGGGCCAGTTCTTCCGGTGTTCCCTCCACAAGACGGGCTTTGCGACCGGTAGCGCCGCCGGAGACGATTTCGCTAATGCGCTGGTAGGCACTGTGCTGGCTATTGGGGGCTGTAATACGATGTGGACGCGGACGCGGTGTATGCATCTCTAGCAGCGTAATTTCATCGTTTTCATCCTGCCATGTCTTATCCATCAGTTTTGAGGGGTCGAGGACGGGAATGTGGGCTTTCAGGGCGGCGAGATGTGCCGGTAGTGATGGATAGCGCGGCTCGTTCAGGTCGCCTGTAACGGTGATGAGCAGAGGTAATTCGGCTTCTAAGCGTTCACGGTAGCCACGCTCCAGTTTGCGTGTCAGGTTCAAGACGAGCTTTTCGCTGCCTTGATAGGCGCTAAGCTGGGCGACGCCAGTTACTTGTAACAAGGCAAGGTGCTGAGCCAGGGCCGGGCCAACGATGCCGGATGACCAATCGCTGCTGTTATCGCCACATAGAATCAGCTCTGGTAAAATATCTTCGCGTTGTAGTACAGCAGCCAGCGCGGCGGCGATTGTAAACGGCCCCCAAGCTTCGGCTTCTGGTGTCCACAGGCGTAGAGCGCGGTCAGCCCCGATAGCTAACGCTGCACGCAACGCTCCCTCGGCATCGCGTGGCCCTAGTGTGAGAGCCAGCACGGAGCCACCAAGTTGTTCTTTGAGGCGTACTGCTGCCTCAATAGCACAGGCATCCGCTGCGTTAAGTACCTGCACAAAGCGTTCGGCATCGACCTGACCCGTAATTGGGTCAATGTAGACCGAGGCACTATCCGGCGTCTGTTTAATACATACACAAATCTGCATGTTTGCCCATCCTTCAACCGATGACTAACGAGATTGGGGAAGCACAGGCTTGGGTGTTAATCATTATACAGCTTTTATGCGGTTACTTGTGGCGAGGGGATTGACCATCCTAGTTCTTTTGCAAAATCAATCCAACCCTCAATAGCATATTGCGCTTGTTTCAGTGCTTCTTCGTAGGTTCTTCCATGTGTTTTACAGCCTGGGAGTTCGGGAACAACGGCGATGTAAACCTGGTCTTCATTGCTCCATCTAATAAGAATAGAGTAGTGTCTCAAATCAGATGTCATAAATTCTTCCCTAACTTTCTCAGTGCATTGCGAACATCCTTAATTTGATAGGGTTTGGCATCCTCGCCATCGTTGCCTGAGAGAGTGACTTCTTCCCCCGGCGGTAAGCTGAGATGCGCCCAAAAGGTATGACTCCCCTTGCCAGGCCGCCAACGAAAACCTGCTTTAGATAACGTCGCTTTTAGCTGCCTAATTTTAGGTGGCATAATTTTCTCTTCTTATTTTATCATGGTTTTGTGGGGTGTGCCATAGGTTAGGGTTTCATCCCAGCAATGCTATAGCCGCGCTGGAGCGTTCCCTGAGCGCGTTGTGCAAAGATGTCAGCCGATGGTACAGCGAAGTGTAGGGCGTCGGCAATACGATCAATAATATTGAACATGGCACAAATATAAATAGCCTGTTCAATCGCCGTTTCAGCAATGCCCAAGTTCTCTAATGCATCCGTATCGGCTTTGCTGACTTCATCTGGTGTTAGCGTCAATTTTTCCAGGAAGCCAAGCATAGCACGCAATTTCTCATTCACGGGTGCAGTGTGCCAATCTTGCAATACTGCCTGTACGAGATCGTTAGAAAGAATATGCGACGCGACCGCGCCGTGTGAACCAGTTCAAAAGGCACATTGATTCTTGCTCGAAACAAAAGCGGCGAACAGTTCACGTTCGCCAATGCTCCAATCGGATGGGCCTTGCAACAATTCTTGTAGGGCATCTGAGAAGTGTTGCCCGAAAAATTCAGGGTGATACATCATCACGCGAATAACATCAGGCACCGACATCCCGCCCATCACCTGGTCAAGTTTATGCAGACGCATTATGCTTCTCCTTTTAATGCTTGCAAGCCATGTTGCAGACGTGTCATTCCTGCTCCCAATGCGCCGCTCACTGTAATCTCGAACAGTGCATCCTCGCTATAGCCAGCCGACCTCAATGCCTCAATATCCTTATCCGTAACTTTGTAGGCATACAACGCGATCTTCTTGAGATACGTTAGTAGTTCTGTCGGTAGTGTAGCGGCTATGGCGTCTGCCTGAGCAGAATGTGCGCTTAATGCCGCCGTGTAAATCTCGATAGATTGACGAAGTTCGGATGTTGTTGTTCCCTCACTTTTCACTACTGATTCGCTCATCATCTGGGTAGCTTGTATATAACTCTCGGTCATAATGGCCCTCCTTGTCGTCATGAGGCACGGAAGCTGACACCCCAGCCGCCGCGTGGGTACTCCCACTCGATAGCTTTACGTTCACAGGCAACATAGCAGGTTCCGCATTCCAGGCAATGCTCATACGAGAAATGCATCTCGTTACCGAGGAGTTCAAATAGTCCCGCCGGGCAAACATAGACACAGGCGCGTGTATCACAATCCTTGCACGTCTCGCGGTTAAGCCGTATATGCGGCGTCTTATCGACCTTGAAGCGTACCAGATCAAGACGCTCTTCAATTGGCTGCATGAGATAAGCTCTCCTGTATTATATTATTATCAACATTGATATGACCTTGTAGGGGCGTGATTTATCACGCCCTGTGAGTGCATCGACAAAGTTTGTGCATCGACGGGGTACCAGGGCGTGATAAATCACGCCCCTACGGGATCACAAGATAGAACGGGTGAGGCCGCCATCGACCGAAATAGTGGTACCGGTGATGTACGCGGCCTGCTGCGATGCTAGGAAAGCTACTAATGTGCCTAACTCTTCTGGTTTTCCCAGACGACCCATTGGTATGCCTTGTGCCGACTTTTGCAAAATTTCTTCTTCGGTCATGCCTTGTCGCACCTTTTCGTCGATCCGCTCAAGTTGACGGATGCGATCAGTCAAAATGCGACCAGGACAGACGTTGTTGACGGTGATGTTAGCGGGAGCTAGCTCGATTGAGAGCGATTTTGCCAGACCGATGATACCGGGACGAATCGCGTTTGAGAGCAAGAGATTATCAATGGACTGCTTGACCGAGGTGCTGACGATGTTGATGATGCGCCCACTGCCCTGCAAGCGCATAGATGGTAGCACCAGCCGAATCATGCGTACTGCGCTGAGCAGGTTCAGTTCAAATGCGGCGCTCCACTGCTCATCGCTAAAAGCATCAAAGCTGCCTGCCGGTGGTCCACCAGCATTGTTGACTAGTATATCGACCCGCCCAAATTCGCGCATGGCAACAGCGGCGATCCGCTCCAGGTCTGCGGCCTGCGTCACATTGGTTGGTACAGCCAGCACACGACTTCCGCTCTCGCGCTCAATCTGACGCGCCGCCGCCTCTAGCACTTGCTGATTACGCGCACCGATGACGAGTTGAACACCCTCAGACGCTAAGGCCGCCGCGCTGGCTCGTCCCAGCCCTTTACTGGCGGCCAGCACGATAGCTACTTTGCCTCGTATACCCATGTCCATGCCCTATACTCCTGTTTCTATGCCAGATATGGGAAAACGCTCTTGGCGAAGGCTTGTAAGCCGTTAATATCATCCATCTCGAACCACTGCATCATCAGTTCCTCGACGCCAGCCGCCTCATATGCCTTGATCTGTTCAATGATCTGCTCTGCCGTGCCAACAATGGCGCGACCGCCATCCCTGAGCATCTGCATCATC
>JAJZEJ010000062.1 GCA_021828635.1 Chloroflexota bacterium | reverse complement strand
GCCATTGAAAGCGGACGCCGAGATTCGTAGTGCCAGTAATAGCGTTCGTAGGGGTCACGCGGATCAAACATAGTATGCTTTCCTTCCTACACTCACACACCTTTTGCCTTCTGCTCATCTTCCTGCTGCTCATCTTCCTGCATCACGCCCCCTTCGCCCTTTTGTTGTGGTAGTGGTGGCTTTAACCAACCAGGGTTGGGACTCCAACCGATAGCAACCACACGTGGCTTGTGGTCATCTTCTAACTCAATGATACTCACTGAAGCATTCTCAATAGAAATGCTACCAGCACGTCCAGCTTCCAATTCAGTATAGTAGGCAACCAGGAGTTTAATCACATCGGCATGGGCGACAAAAGCGGGGTAAGCTCCAATCTGTTCTTGTGTCCGCCAGCGATCAACAGCGGCCACGGCTCGTTGTTGCACCTGCGGAAAGGTCTCGATGCCTTCCGGGGCCACGGTAGGATTTTGCACATAGGCTTTCCAGTCAGGATCGTTTTTAGCAATCTCATCAATGACCTTGCCGGACCAACGTCCAACATCGGTATCCATCAAACCCGGTTCAGGCTGGATGGTCAGGTCGCGGCCTTGAGCCACGATAGCGGCGGTATCATACGCACGCTCTAAAGGGCTACTAATCATTGTACTAATAGGAATATCTTTTAGCGCCTCTGCCAAGCGGTTGGCCTGCTGTCTTCCCGTATCATTCAATGCCACACCAGGGAGCTGACCAGGAAGACGATGTTCTACATTCCATGTCGTCTGTCCGTGACGAATAAGGAGCAGGGTTTGTTTCATACGAATATGTGTACTTTCCGTCGTATGCATCAGTTGGCGCTTGAGTTGCCAGCGCCAGTAAAAAAAATGCACACCCACACGAAGATAGATGAATAGCACCTGTATCAACCCAATCAGACTCCACCATAGTCCTCTGCGATATCTGGGGGGTACTTGTGCTGCTTTCATCATCTCACACAAACGAGTGTCGCGCTGCATGGAGCAGCCGATTATCCCGAACGATAAGGTATTATTCTGTTATTGTATCAGCCAGACATGCATGCTGGCAACCCGACAAGGAGCCTTGCATAAGCACAGACCCAACCATTACGATATAATTCATAGTGTAAGAGGATAATCTCTCAGCAAACCGCAGCATAGTTATCAGTTGGCACGACTCCATGTGTAAACCACGTCGGAAGCCTTGTGCCTATGACTTGCAAGGAAAGGAAGTACAAGGATAATGGCTGTTGACATTCAACCATCGCTGCACACAGATTTCTACCTGATGGACGAGTTACTGACACCGCAGGAGCGCGGTGTACGCGATAAGGTACGCGCCTTTTGTGACAAAGAGATTTTACCCATCATCAACGAATACTGGGAACGCGCAGAGTTTCCCTTTCAGTTGATTCCCAAATTCGCTGAACTCAATATCGCGGGTGGTAGCATCAAAGGCTATGGTTGCCCTGGCATAAGCGCCACTGCAGCTGGACTGATGGCACTGGAACTGGCGCGGGCCGATGCCAGCATGTGTACTTTCTTCGGTGTGCATTCCGGCCTCGCCATGTCCTCTATCGCCATGCTCGGTTCTGAGGAGCAGAAGCAGAAGTGGTTGCCAGCGATGGCCCGCATGGAGAAAATCGGAGCTTTTGGCTTGACCGAGCCAAATCACGGTTCGGATGCCGTTGCGCTGGAGACAAGCGCACACCGCGAAGGTGACGAATATGTTCTCAATGGGGCCAAACGCTGGATCGGCAATGCCTCGTTCGCTGATGTGGTCATTATCTGGGCGCGGGACGACGAGGGCAACGTGGGTGGTTTCCTGGTCGAGAAAGGTACGCCTGGCTTTGAGGCAAAGGTTATGACCGGTAAAGTTGCCAAACGCGCCGTCTGGCAAGCCGATATCACGCTCACCAACGCCCGTGTTTCCGCCTCTAGCCGTCTGGCTTACTCGTGTAGCTTCAAGGATACCTCGCGGGTGCTGACGGCGACGCGCTCCGGTGTAGCCTGGGAAGCTGTCGGTCACGCTGTGGCAGCTTATGAGATCGCGCTCTCGTATGCCAGAGAGCGCGTACAATTTGGCAAGACGCTGACCAACTTCCAGATCATTCAGAACAAGCTGGCGAACATGCTCGCCAACGTGACCAGTATGCAACTGCTCTGCCTGCGCCTGGGTCAGCTGCAGGAAGAAGGCAAGATGACAGACTCAATGGCCTCACTGGCGAAGATGAATAATGCGCGTCTGGCGCGTGAAGTGGTTGCCGATGCGCGTGAGATGCTCGGTGGCAATGGTATCCTGCTGGAATACCATATCGCTCGTCATCATGCCGATATCGAGGCTGTCTTCACCTACGAAGGCACCGATACTATTCAGTCACTCATCGTAGGCCGTGACATTACCGGCAAACAAGCATTTTCTTCACGCTAATGGCTATGGCATAGCTATGATATACTGGAAGGGAAAGTGAGGTAATTTTAGAAGGAGATCAACCGATGGTAGAGGAATTACGCCATGCCTTTGAACTGGCACAGCAGCAGCCTGAATGGATACAACGCTATATCGCGGAACTTGTAACTCAGGAACTCAGTAATGAAGAAATCGAGGTTACTAGCGAACTGGCTGCCGAATTGGAAACTGCGCACGCAGAAATAGCCTCTGGCGAGGTGCGTGATTACTAACGATACAGAAAATGTAAAATAGCATGTGACCGCACGCGGTCACATGCTATTCGGTTTTTGCAATACCCTACACCACTTGTGGCAGGCGTTGCTGGGCGGCGGCAACGGCCTCATCGGGATATTCGTAGTCCTGCAGTTTGCCGGATAGGTAGGAGTCGTAGGCAGCCATGTCGAAGTGGCCGTGACCGGAGAGGTTGAAGAGAATGACACGCTCCTCACCAGCCTCTTTGGCCTGCTTCGCCTCTTCGATAGCGGCATGGACGGCATGGCTGGTCTCCGGTGCGCAGAGGATGCCCTCGGTGCGTGCGAAGAGGATGGCCGAGGCAAAAGTAGCTGTCTGGTGATATGCCTGGGCCTCGATAATGTTCTCTTTGTGCAGCAGCGAGATCAACGGAGACATGCCGTGATAGCGCAAACCGCCGGCATGAATGCCGGGCGGCATGAAGTCATGGCCGAGCGTGTGCATCTTGACCAATGGCGTCAGGCCGACAGTATCGCCAAAATCGTAGGCATAGATGCCTTTGGTCAGGCTGGGACAGGACATTGGCTCAGCCGCCAGGAAGCGCGTCTTGAGACCCTTGCGCCTTGCCTCACCGATAAATGGAAAGACCAGACCGGCCATATTGCTACCACCACCGACGCAACCGATAACGACATCGGGGTAATCGTCGGCCTGCGCCATCTGCAACAGTGCCTCCTGGCCGATGATCGTCTGATGCAGCAACACGTGATTTAGCACGCTACCAAGCGAATACTTGATCGTGCCGCCACTGGTCGCGGCTACCTCGACCGCTTCACTGATGGCAATGCCGAGGCTGCCCTGGCTCTCAGGGTCTTTTTCCAGCACGCTACGTCCTGCCGCTGTTAACGGTGAGGGACTGGGATGGACGGTCGCGCCGTAGGATTGTATCATATTGCGCCGATACGGTTTCTGCTGATAGCTAACCTTGACCATGAAAACCTCGATATCGACGCCAAAGAAGGCTCCGGCCATTGCCAGAGCTGATCCCCATTGGCCCGCACCCGTCTCAGTCGAGATTTTCTTGACACCAGCTTCTTTGTTGTAGAAGACCTGCGCCACCGAGGTGTTGGCCTTGTGGCTACCGACCGGACTGACACCCTCGTACTTGTAGTAGATACGCGCAGGTGTGTCGAGAGCTTTTTCCAGGCGACGCGCACGATAGAGCGGCGAGGGACGCCACTGGAGATAGACGCGCCGGATGGGGTCGGGAATCTCGATGTATGGCTCTGTACTCACTTCTTGCAAAATGAGTGCCATTGGAAAGAGCGGAGCCAGATCATCAGGCGTAACAGGCTGCTTCGTGCCTGGATGCAATACGGGTTCGGGTGCTTTGGGCAGGTCGGGCATAATGTTGTACCAGGTACGCGGCATCTCGTCTTCGCTCAGACGATACTGGACATGCATATTGTCGGGCATAGCTCGCTCCTCTCGGATGATGCGATGGTCATAAATACGCAGAGGCATACAGCAACCAACGCCGGTGCTGTATTCATGAGACAATGGTATGGTATGGCTTGGGATAGTGTCAAGTTCGTCTTACACCAACAAGCAGGCAGGTTGCCCTGCCTGCTGAGTTTTTACAATCCTACCCGTTTGAATGAGGTATCGATGTATTTGGTGTAGTAGTCGGTATCCGTTAGCTCTTTGAGTTCCTCGGTTGAGAGATACTGACTTACCTCGGTATCGTTGCTGAGAGCTTCAAGCAGGGCCGGACCTTGAACCGCCCCTGTACTTGCCATGCCCAACACGTTCGAAGATGGCCTTGGCAGTTTCCGAACAAAAGCATGGGCCGAGGTTAGTGTGATTTCGAGAGTGGTCTGATCCTTGTATCCATTTGATATCCTCCTCGCGGTCAGGAAATGCATCAACGTAGGCTTTCAGTATCTCCCCTTGGGATAACTCGCGTCCGCGCAGAGAAGTCACGGCCTCGACTATACGGTCGTGAT
>JAJZEJ010000487.1 GCA_021828635.1 Chloroflexota bacterium | reverse complement strand
ATAAACTGGCAGGTACTATTCCTGTGGAACAAGTTGGAGAGTATCCACCTAATGGCGCAGTTGGCATGGGGGCGAATGGAACATTGCTTGCCACTTATGCCGGGTCTGTTGTCAACGGACACTATGTTGTGACCCCCAGCACAAAGTTTTGTTCTTTACAATCGGCACAGTGTACAACACTGATCAATGGCTGGGGGAACGATATGATTAATGAAACAAACTATCATACGGTTGCCTCTATTTGTAATACTTCCCTTAATGTGATCCAGCAAAAATGCCAGCTTGTTTTTGTCAGTAACAATATGTCAACAGTTCAGAGGCGGGTTGATTTGAGTCCTTTTATCGGGTCGATAGTTGTTACCCCTGACGAAAAATTTCTCTACGGAATCATGTATGAAACGAATGTAGTTCCCAAACATTATGCATTGTTACGCTTTGATATTGCCCAACACAAAGTGACTGCGACCCACAATTTTGGAAATGAGGTTCCTCAATCGTTAGCTCTCGCGCCAGATGGTACTATCTACGCATCTATTCTCTATGCCAGTCAAGGTTCCAAGTCCAGTATCCAGCCGCAAAATCAGCCAGGAACCCGAATTGAGATGTTTACACCTGATCTCATTCCACACGGGAGTTTTATGGTCGGGCCATATCCATTGTTTCTCGCTCTTAGCCCTGCTAATGGTGGCACTATAGCACTGACTTACGCACCTCAAAGGCCGCATCGTATAGATATATTTCAGGCAAAAACGGGAACTCTTCTCAAACAATTTCCCATTAGCACCGCAATAGAGGGTACGAACATATATATTTCAACACTCGCTAGTGGACATTTCGCAGCTATTGTCACTAGTCCAAGCTCGTTTTCTCTTGGAGACTTCGCGGCTACCGATAGCAGTATTCAGTGGCATAATTACGAAGGCAATGCCATTAATGTTGTTGCAGGTTAACGATGAGCAGGTAAGGTAAATCTTGTGTTTGCCTTGCCTGCTTATTAGTTATGCGATATGAATGTCTAGGCGTTCCAGTAGTTTGCGGTTGATCTCGGCGCGATGTTTGGTGGGTATGCGGCTGGGGATGCCGTGCGAGTCTGAGCCGGTGCTATAGAGCAGGTCGTGTTTGCGTACATACTCTTCATAGAGCGCGACCGTCTCCGGCGAGTGATAGGGATGATAGACTTCGAGGCCATCAATGGGAACCTCGCTCCGCAACTGGTCGAGCATCTCTATGGTATAGTAGGTGAAACCACCGCCGCCACGTCCAGCATGCGCGATCAGGCAGACCGCATCACTTTTATGCGCCGCTTCGACCGCCTCGGCTATGTCGGCCTGAACCGAATAGAAACCGGCATCTTCAATCATCTTAATGGCGCTATGCCAGTCGGAAACATAGCCATGCGCCTGGAGCAAACGTGCATTATCGCTGGGACGAAACAGTTTGCCGCCAGATTCGGCCAGCAATTCTTCCTGGCGTGGAAACTCATAGCCACGCCGACGTAGCTCCGCATTAACCGCATACGTATTCTCTAACTGTGTCTGCTTAACCTTCTCCGTGACTGTAGCAATCTCGTTGTGGGCTGGATCGAAGCCGAAACAGAGCATATGGGCCAGGTGTCCGCGCCATTCAGTGGTCATCTCGACGCCAGAGAGAACGGGCAAATCCTGTGCGGCAGCCATGGCTTGAATTTCAGCCACTTTATCGACTCTATCGTGATCGGTGACGGAGACGAGCTTAAAACCTTCTTTAGCCAGATAATCAATCAGTTGTTGCGCGGGCCAGCGCCCATCGCTATACGTTGTATGCATATGCAGGTCTACAGGATCATCGGGGGTAAGCGTAAGTTGTGCGAAATGCGGGTGTAAACGTGTCAACGTTGGCTCCTTTGGTAATTGTACAGTTATGTCAGCATCTATTACTGTTTGTATGGTATCACAAGAAAACGCCGATGGCTGGAGCCTCATTGGTCATGAGTTGTTCCTTTCGTTGCGATCATCAAACGATTGTATTGTGAAAAGTATAACATAAGTGATGATGGATGTAAGTTTTTTATTTAATTAATCGATATATGATGATAATGGGAAATTGGGTGTAAAGAAGATCGCTACCTGTTGCTTCTCACCTAAGCTTTTGTTACAATGAACTTGCTAAGCGAAGTGGAGCTTTATCCTGACGAAAGGTGAGGTAGCAACCAATGTCAAAAGTATTCGCAATTGCCAATCAGAAGGGGGGCGTGGGCGTGCGTCCGTAAGGCACGTTTTGTAATGTTCCTTATTAGGAACTATGGGTAGAGAGACCCCATATGGTCAACTAGCTTACCGGAGATGGAAACGTCGCAAGGGAACATAGCATGCTAGCAAAGCATCATATCTGGAAGTCAGCGTACAGATAGTGGTGCGAGACCAGGGAGTGGCATGGTCAAGGCTATATTGCCTTAAACCCAGTTTCTTGGCCTTAACCCGCCGGGGTGCGCGTAGGCTGATTGAGACGCGCACAGGGGATGTTTACAGGAGTTATTTCCGACGACACCTGTACTCTCTAATATCCTCTCAGCGTATCGGACGATACGTCAAAGAAACGAACGGGAACCTAAACCACTTAAATGTATAAAACGCAAGCTAAACGGAGATAGCCTAAGTCAGGATGCCCGCGAGGGCTATAAGCGCAGGCTTTGAAAACCTGATATGGCTACGGAGCTTCCATAGTAGTCCGAGGTAGGTAACGCCTATCACATGGCGAAGGGAAGCAGGTCGTTCAATTGATAGAATGCCGAGGTATGCGTAATGCAGAGAGCTGAAGTAGTTCTGTCAATGCTAGGTCAACAATCGGCTCAAGACAGCAAATTTGTGTTTGACAGGCTGTACAGAAACTTGTTTAACCCAGACTTCTACATGCTGGCATATAGCAATATCTATGCGAAGGAAGGGAACATGAGTCAGGGGGTAGATGGTAGTACCATTGATGGTTTCAACACTCAACAAGTGGGAGAGATCATTGCCCTGCTCAGGCAAGAAACGTATTACCCCAGACCGGCCAGGAGAGCGCACATTCCGCAAAAGGATGGCAAATTCAGGTCGTCAGGGGTTGCGTCCTTCCGCGACAAGCTGGTGCAAGAAGTCATACAGTTATTGTTGCAGGCAATCTATGAACCGGTCTTTAAGGACACTTCTCACGGGTTTCGGCCCGACAGAAGTTGTCACACTGCCCTGATTCAAGTCAAAACAACGTGCAAAGGAACAAACTGGGTCATTGAGGGAGATATACAAGGGTTCTTCGCTTCCATTGAGCAGGCGAAACTGCTGACACTGCTCTCTCGAAAGATCGCTGATGGACGCTTTCTCAACCTGATTGATAGGTTTCTCAAAGCGGGCTACATGGAGTTCAAGCAAGTCCATAACTCTCTGACAGGGACACCTCAGGGGAGTATTATCAGTCCTATTCTAGCCAACATCTACCTGCACGAATTAGATGCGTTCATGGAGACGCTCTGTGAACGTTCTAGTAAAGGCGAGGTACGTAAACGTTATCAGCCGTATATGAAGCTGAATCAACAGCGTTTCGCGGCCAGAAAAAAAGGTGATGATGAGCTTGCCCACGACATTCTCAAAATTATGAGAACCATGCCCACACAAGACCCATTTGATCAAGATTACATCAAGGTCAAATATACCCGCTATGTAGATGACTTTGTGGTCATGATTATTGGTAGTAAGGATTTGGCGGAACATATACGCGGTGAGATCAGAGATTTTCTCTGGCAGGAGCTGCATCTCGAATTGAACATGGAAAAAACAGCTATCACCAACTTAACCGACCAACGAGTCCGCTTCCTCGGCTATGAGATTGCCAAATCGAAAGACAACACGGTCATTACAGAAAATACGCTGGGGGTCAAAAAACGTGCGGCAAAGGATACCATTCAACTACTGGTACCCGGAGACGTGATACAGGAGAAACTTAAACCATTCGTACAAAACGGGAAAGCCATTCATCATGCGGCCCGTGTTAATGTCCCTTTGTTCGACCTGCTTACGCAGTATAATGCGGAGATACGCGGTCTCTACAACTATTATTGCTTGGCAACAGATGTCAGTACCAAAATTGGTAAGTTCAAGTATTACCACTATTACAGTCTGCTCAAAACTATCGCCTGCAAAGAGAAGTGTTCTATTGCGCAAGTTATCAGCAAGTATGGCGTCGATGTGAAGTTGAAGCAAGCATCAGGCACGAGAAAAATATTTGGGGTAGCGTACCAAACAAAAGAGGGTACGAGAACCTTGACCTATTTTAACGAGTCGCTCAAGAAGAAGGATCAGCCTTTGCAAGGGAAAATAGCTCAAGGTATAGTAGAGACTATTGTTCCTCAAAGGCACCAGATACTTGATAGGTTGAATGCCAACAAGTGTGAACTTTGTGGCTTTCAATCGGAAGATGCCAGCAACTTCGAGGTACACCATATTAGAAAGCTGAAAGATGTCAAGCAAAAGTACATGAAACGCGGCGACCATGTACCCAACTGGGTACTCGCTATGTGTAGCCTGAGGAGGAAAACGCTAGTGGTATGTCACAAGTGCCATACAGCTATTCATACAGGGCAAAATCAGCGTAGTATCAACAAGGCTGCCGAGGGCCGACATGAAAGCTAGGAAC
>JAJZEJ010000555.1 GCA_021828635.1 Chloroflexota bacterium | reverse complement strand
TATATGAAGACGCTCTATATGTTGGTCAAAGATCGTATCGAGGGCGACGAGGAACACGATATCTTATGGGATGACGAAATTACCAATCGGCTGGCGGATTTCCAGAAGGTTGCGGTACGCCAATCGGTGCAGATCATTCGTGACTTTGGTGGCGCGTTCGTCGCCGATGTGGTGGGACTCGGCAAAAGCTATATCGGCGCGGCCATCGTCAAGCACTTTGAGCGCACAGAACACGCCCGCCCACTGATTATCTGTCCGGCTGCGCTGACGGAGATGTGGGAACGTGCTAACGAGGTTTATCAGTTGAATGCGCGTGTGCTGTCGATGGGCTATTTGCGGGGCGATGACGACGGCACCTTCAACTTTCTGCTCAATGATCTGCGCTATCGTGACCGCGATTTCGTGCTTGTCGATGAGAGTCACAATCTGCGCAATCCAGAGGCGCAACGCTACAAAGTCATGCAGAGCTTTCTCGCAACGGGACGCCGTTGCTGCTTCCTGACGGCCACGCCGCGCAACAAGAGCGCCTGGGACGTGTATTATCAGATCAAGCTCTTTCACCAGGACGATAAAACCGACCTGCCAGTAGACCCGCCCAACCTACGCGACTATTTTCGCCTGATCGACAAAGGCGAGCGCAAACTGCCCGACCTGCTCACGAATATCTTAATTCGACGCACGCGCAACCATATTATACGCTGGTATGGCTATGACGCGGAGACGCATCAGTCGCTGGATAGCATACAATACCGCGAGTATCTAGAGGGTCGCCGCCGCGCCTATGTCATGGTTGGTGGCCGACATCAGTTCTTCCCGCGCCGAGAACTGGAGACCATCGAGTATAGCATCGAAGAGACGTATAAGGGACTCTATCAGCAGTTGCGCTCCTATCTTGGCAAGCCGCGCAAAGGGCTGATACTGCACCCGATAGATGGTGAGCTAACCTATGCCCGCTATGGCCTCTGGCATTACGTCGTGAAAGCCAAGCAAAAGCAAGAACCCTATGCCACTATGCAACGTGCCGGAGCGAATTTGCGCGGCTTAATTCGCGTACTGCTCTTCAAACGCTTCGAATCCAGCGTCTACGCCTTTCAGCAGACCATCCGCCGCCTGCTTAATGTGCATCAAGCCTTTCTGCTGGCGTTGGAGCAGGGCATCGTGCCAGCCGGTGAGGATGCGCAAAGTATCTTGTACGAGTCGGATTATAGCGATGAAACGGAATTGCTCGATGCCTTACGCGCTGTCACAGGACGCTATAAAGCAGCAGATTTTGATGTGATTCGCCTACGTGAACATATTGCCCATGATATTGCGCAGTTGCAAAAAATCCTGGCGCTGGTCGAGCCAATTACGCCCGAACAGGATACGAAGCTCCAGACCTTGCAAAAGAGCCTGCAAACAGCGCCGCTCAAAGATGGCAAACGTTTAATCTTCACACAATACGCCGATACCGCGCGTTATCTCTATGAGAACCTGAGCGATGGAGGTCGCTATAAAGACATTGATGTGATCTATAGCGGCGACAAAAGCAAGGTACGCGCCGTTGGCAGATTTTCGCCGCACTCCAACCCCGAATATCAATTCTTAGCAGGCGATGCTGAATTGAACACGCTGGTTGCGACAGATGTGCTGGCGGAAGGCTTGAACATGCAGGATTGTGACAAGATCATCAACTATGATCTGCATTGGAATCCTGTGCGCCTCATTCAGCGTTTTGGGCGTATTGACCGTATCGGCAGCGAACACGAGATTGTGTATGGCTTCAATTTCTTGCCAGAAACGGGCATTGAGAGGCAATTGGGCCTGCGGCAGAAGTTGCATAATCGCATTCAAGAGATTCACGACACGATTGGTGAGGATGCCGCTATTCTGGATGGCAGTGAGCAGTTAAATCAAGATGCCATGTATGCCATCTACGAGAAAAAAGGGAGTCAGTTGAGTCTGTTCGAGGAGGAAGAAGAGTTTCTGGACTTGAACGAGGCGGAAGAGATCATGCGCCAGTTGCGCAAAGACAATCCGAGCGAGTATGAGCGTATTGCCAATTTGCGTGATGGCATTCGCTCAGCGAAATATAGCTCACAAAAAGGTTTGTATGTCTTTTGTCAAGCCGGACGCTATCAGCAGTTATTTTTGCTCAACGAACAAGCCGAGATTGTTTCACGTGATATTGGGCGTGTTCTGGGCATAATTAAGGCCACATCGAACACGCCGGAAGCGCCATTGCCACAAACATATAATAAAGCGGTCATGTGGGTCAAGCGGCGTTTTATCGAAGAGGTAAAGCATCGACAGGCCGAACGCGAGCATACGTTATCCCTGACGCACAGCCAACGCTATCTCTTGCGCGAATTGCGTGACCTGTTCCGACTCAGCGATGACGAAGATGAGAAGGCGCAGATCAACCTGCTGGAAAAGGCATTTCGTGGCCCCATCACCATCGCTGTGGGCCGCGAACTGAACCTGCTCAGAAAAAACAATGTCAAGGGCCGAGACCTGCTCAAGAGCCTGGGCCAGATTTATTTTCAGCACCACATGCGCGACTGGATAGAGACGCGCACCCGCCAATTAGCCGACGATGAAGTACCGCGCATTATTTGCAGTGAAGGGTTGATGTAATTTACATTATGCTAGGAGCATCTTCCGGTAGTCGTTACCTCTCACCGTAGGGAGCGTCTTATCAAATAGACTTAATAGACTTATAGGGACGAATAATGAAATAATCAGATTGCTTCAGGAGCAGCTATGGATATTACTCGTACATCGATATCATCGACTGTTACTTCGCCGGAGGCTGAGGAGTCTGTATCATCAGTGCAGAAGAGTGAGGGGATTCAGGATTTAGTGCAGCGTGGGAAGTTCTTTGGGCAGAAGTGGTTTGCCGCTTTCAAAGAGGTGTTGCCAATCTATGTGGCCGTGCATGTGGCTTTCTTTGTCACCACGTGTCTCGCGGGCCTGTTTACGATACGCGATTTTTATTGGGCGGCCTTCCCAATCTCTGACTTGTGGAAGTGGTGGGATCGTTGGGATACCGGCCTCTTTATCGATATTGCTGCTCGTGGCTACGATACTATCTCGCACACGGCTTTCTTCCCACTTTACCCGTTGCTTGAGCGTATTGCGGGCCTGTTCATCCATCACGACTATCTGGTTGCGGGCCTGTTTATCTCTGATGTCATGGGAATGATCTTGTTAATGGTGCTGTACCAGATGGTTCTCGAAGATTTTGATCATGAGCGAGCTACGAGAACGGTGCTGTATCTCTCCCTCTTTTGTACGGCGTTTTATCTGGCATCTGGCTATAACGAATCGATCTTCATTTGTTTGAGTCTGCTGTGTTTCTACAATCTGCGACATGGTACCTGGCTATTGGCGGCAGGCTTCGGTTTTCTGGCAGGTTTGACGCGCTCGGCTGGCCTCTTGCTAATGGTGCCATTCTGTTATGAATATCTGCGCCAGCACGATTTCAAGCTCCAAAAGATACGCCTGGATGTGACAAGCGTGCTGCTTATCCCATTCGCCGTTGGCCTGTTCGGCTTGTACTGTTACTATCGTTTCCATGATTTTCTGGCTTTTTCGCAGGTGCAGGCCATCTACTGGAATCGCCATCTGCATGTTCCCTGGTATGGTTTTGTGCGCTCGATACGCGCTATCTCAATTAGTAACGGTTTCCTCAGCTTTCAGAGCCTGCGCAATCTAACCGATCTCGTGCCGGACCTGTTCATTCTGGTGTTGATTGTGCTGAGCTTTGTTGGCCCCTGGCGTATCCCGCGACGGCTATGGGTTTATGGCATCTACGCGGCGGCGCTCTATCTCTTCTTCATGCTCTTCCCAATGGATGGTACCGGTCTGTTCCCCTTGCAGTCCACGGGGCGTTTCATGCTGGAAGTCTTCCCCGCTTTCATTATACTGGCGGCATTGGGCAAGTATCGTATGGTCCATCTGAACTATCTCCTGGTTTCAGGAGCCGTTCTCTTCTTCCTGACCACGCAATTCCTGACCAACCATTGGGTGCCGTAATTATCGCAATTATTATGCATTGTGGCATTTATGGCACAATTCGTAAATTGGGTGAAACCAGCACACCTTTTGAGGCGAAACTGATAAAATCAGCGCGAAGCGTCGAAATCGACCATCCAGGATCTGAAGAAATAGCTCCAAAGGCGGATTGAAGCACTCATCAGGGGAAAATTCACGAGCCTGATGATCGGAAAATTCCCAACCTCTCAAGGAAAAGAGCATGAGACCCCTGATGAACGGGCTGAAAGACAGCGCGAATCGCTTCACATTGTCTTTCAGCCCGTTCCTACTTAGAACCTGTTGTCGTGAGGAATAACCCTGAGCCTCATATCAGTCGGTGAAGTAGTGCTGTTCGAGGTCAGGGAGAAGTCGCGGGTGTACAGGCCGCCATCCCAAGAGTTCCTGGGTCAGTGTACTCGATCTCGGGCGGTCAACCGCCGCCACAGTGCCGAGAAAAGAGCCGAAGTGGGCGTCTGCCTCTTCGCGGGAAATGCTGACCACCGGCAGGTTCAGGTGGCGACCGATGACGCTGGCAATGTCGCGGAATGGCACACCCTCGTCGCCGACCCCGTCAAGCCGTGACCCCATCGGGGCGCTTTCCAGTGCCAGGCGGTACAGGTGCGCCGCATCGAGGC
>JAJZEJ010000028.1 GCA_021828635.1 Chloroflexota bacterium | reverse complement strand
GAATTAGCAATCTGCGTTTCAATCTCAACCGAGATGCATGTCCTACCTCAACTTCTGCTCAAGCTGATGGAGCGTGGTCGAACCTGCAGTTTCAATCTCAACCGAGATGCATGTCCTACCTCAACTGATATGCTCACCATGCGCCCACTTGATGAGATTGTGTTTCAATCTCAACCGAGATGCATGTCCTACCTCAACAGGCGGTGCCTCGCGCCGCCTGGGAGGCGGGCTGAGAGCATCGTTTGCGAGGCAGGGCTGCTGAGGTGCCTGTTTTGGGCTGTTTCAACAACCTTCCTGGATAGTATACATCAGATCAGGATTTTATGCAAGCGCCTGAGAGGCCATTGTATGCAAGATACCTACGTTTGCGAGGCAGCGAGCGTGGGAGTATGTTCACTTCGTGCCTCGCAAGCACTTATAACCCTGCTCATTACGTGCAGATATGGCCTCTTTGAGCGCATCTCCAAGACCTGATTCGGCTTCTTCTATCTTGATGGGAAGATCTCCCGCTACGAATGAAGATCAGGCGAAACAGGCTCCCGCGTGAACGCGCTGGTGGCTGGACGATAGGGACGAATCATCCAGAGAGGACGACGCAGACCATCGGCACGCGGCTGTGGGCGCGTCATCGCCATCCATTCTTTATAAACCTCGTAGGCTTTGGCCGGATCAACAGAGATGTCACCATAGCGATCACCCGTTTGCGCCACTGTGACAGTCACTTTCTGATGCCAGCAATGCATGCCGCTCACCGGGTCGGGATGCACTGGAAAGGTCATGTTTTGATGCACACCAGCTTCGCGCCAGAATATACGCGACGAATCGGGGTCCGCACTCTCATAAGGCTGCACACCCTCGATCTGCCGCATGCGCCAGATGCCATCTTGCTCCCTCTTGAACGCAACCTTCGCCGAGGCCCAGCGATCTCCGCCTTTGCCCGTCTCTAAACGCCAGCGCCCCATGTGGTGCGAGCAAGCGACCACACCGGGACGAATACCCTCCGTCACCCAGGCGCGATTGACATAGTAGCCAATGGCAGTCGTCACGCGCACAAGATCGCCACTCTGCACACCGATACGCTGCGCATCGACGGGATGAATCCAGACGGGATTGGCGTTCGAGATTTCGCTGAGCCATTTGGCATTGTGCGAGCGCGTATGAATCAGCGTGGGCAGACGAAAAGTGGGAATAAGCAGGTATTCGCCCTTCGCGCAATCGATGTTTGAGGGATGCACGTGGCTATGCGTATAGCCCGGTACCGCTCCTTCAGGCCAACCCCACTCTTTCATGGTCGCCGAATAAAATTCTAGCTTGCGCGACGGCGTTGGAAAACCCTCGCATGCTTTACCATCCACTATCACGCCAACCTTGACACCATCTTTACTCAGCACACCGCTCTGTGGGTCTATCCGCGCCCCTTCTAACAAAGCAGGTTTCACAGGCTGCTCGTTCACCAGAAAGACAGGGGCTTGCTCTTCAGGAATGGTGAAAGCTCCATACTTTTGCATGTAGCCGAGGGGCGATACTCCCTCTTTGGCCGCCGCCTCTGGCAAGCCTGGCACACTATTCTCGAAAATCCAGCGATAGTACTCCTCAATCGTTAGCTTTTGGCCTGCGTGATAGGGCGATTCGAAGTATTGACGAATGCCCAGGCTCCCATCCGGGTCGATGCGCCAGGAAAGTTCAATCCAGAACTCGTCCTCTTCCCACACTTCGCCAGGATTGGCCTGATAGGTATAGGCTATCTGCTCCCCATGCCGTTCCTTATAAACACGCAACACTGGCTGACGAAAGCCAATCCAACGTGCCGCGTGCGTCTCCTGACTCATCAGATCATGCCGTTCGTTAGAGAGGCCCATCGACAACACGTAATCGGCGTACCATGCGGTCTCGTTCCAGGTGGGCGTCAAGGCCGCGTGTAGCTCGACCTGCTGCTCATTGGTCAGTGCCTCAATCCAGGCCGTGCCGTCGGGATTGGTCCAGACGGGATTGTAGACGCGGGTGAAGTAAGTTGAGAGCTTGCCACGCCCCTCTTTGAGAAAGTAGGGTAGCAAAATACTCATCTCGTAGTTTGCCAGCGGATATTCCGGCGGATAGAGTAGTTCGTTCCAGACCTCCGAGGGCTTGGGCTTGAGGAAAGGCGCAGGCACAAATTTGTTCCAGCTATAGGGTGCCGTGCCTCCTGGTGTGCCAATGCTACCGGTCAGCACCGAGAGGAACCAGAGTGCGCGTGGCACCTGCCAGCCGCCCAGGTTGCCCGCGCTAGCCGCACGCCAGGTATGAGCGGCGAAAGCCGTTCCTGCATGGCCGATTTGCCGCGCCACATCGACGATCATCTCCGCCGCTACACCACTCTCTTGCGCCGCGAACTCCGGTGTATATTTGATATAGAGATCAAGCAGAAGTTCAATAAACCGCTCAAACGTTTGTGGTTCGCTCGGATGCTCGGCCCGCATATATTCTTGCCAGTTCACCCAACGACGCATGTACTCATGGTTATAGAGCTTCTCAAGCAGAATGATTCGCGCCATTGCCAGCAGCACCGCCGCCTCAGAACCGGGCCAAGTGGTGAGCCAGTAATCGGCCATGCTCGCGGTATTGGAGAGGCGCGGGTCCATCACCGCCAATTTGGCCCCCTTCATCTTGCCCTCAATGATGCGCTGAGCCTGCGGATTAAAGTAGTGGCCCGTTTCCAGGTGTGAGCTGATGAGCAGGATAAAACGTGCATTGGCGTGATCGGGTGAGGGACGATCCATGCCACACCAGAGATGATAGCCGAAGCGGCCCGATGAGGAACAAATGTTGGTGTGGCTATTGTGACCATCCACACCCCACGCGCCCAGCACGCGCTCCATGTAGCCATCGTGTCCAGGGCGTCCAACATGATACATCACCTCGTCGCGGCGATTTTCGACAATGGCTGTGCGTATCTTGGCGGCCAGTGTATTGAGAGCTTCATCCCAGGTCGTGCGCTCCCACTTACCCTCACCACGCTTGCCGACACGCTTCATCGGGTACAGAATACGCTCAGGGTCATTGACTTGATTAATCGTCGCCGGCCCTTTGGCACAGTTGCGCCCTCGACTGCCTGGATGGTACGGATTGCCCTCAAACTTCTTGATGCGCCCCGTCTCTTTGTCGATATAAGCGAGCAGGCCGCAAGCCGCCTCACAATTGAAGCAGATCGTTGGAATCAACTCATAATGGCGCTCAATCTTGCGCGGCCACGCTTTAGCATCATACTCCATGACATCCTGCCAACGCTCCGGCGGTGGGCAAGAGGCCAGATCGCGCACTGTCATCGGCTCGCCGTTAGGCGCGTATTGTGGCTGCAATGGTATTTCTGTCATAATACTTTCCCTTTCTCCACCATTAACTCAACGCAACGGCTTGTCCGGCGACGACGAAGCAATGCTCATAGGCAAACAGGCCAACCAGGGCTGTAATGCCAGCAAGAGCCAGCAAGAGCGGCTGAGCCACCGGTACGAGTAGCGCCACGACCAGCAACAATGCAGGCACAAGCGAGCCGAGAGCCAAAAATAGACCTCGGAAAATGCTACGCAAAGGTCCACCTGTGATGTAGTGCGCGGCGGTTGCCACATGACTATTGCTATGCGCTCCAAACACTTCGAGGAAGACAAGCAGGACATGTGCCACAATAGCACACAACAACACAATCGTTAAAAAGACTGATAGCACAGGGCCAACGTCCACGATTACAGCGCAGATACCGAGGATAGCCCCACCAGCTAGCAAAGCTTGTACCAGCAGGATGGGTAGTAACAGAGGACTCTGCCAGAAATCGCGTCCCTCAGCCTGTCCAAACAGGAAGGCTGTATAGCCCGCAGCAGCCGCGCCAAAGAGGAGGGCTGGAATGAATAACAGGTGTAGCAGTGCTGAAAAGCCAAAGAGGGCCGCGCCAAACCAGAGCGCCTCGATCAAACCAAAGATACCGAGAATATAGCCGCCCCAGACCAGCCACGAGGTTGGATTAGCCTTCGTTAACAAGAACAGTGCGCGTTCAGGACGTTTGAGATCAGCCACCAACAACACCAGCGTGAAAGCAATAAACAGGCCACCAATGATGGGAGCCACAATGCCTAGTAGCGTGTGCATCGCACCACTCAGAGGATTAGTGAGTCCATAGAGAGCTAGCGCGAAAGCGGCGACGATCATCGCTCCGGCCCCAATCGACTTGGTTCCCAGATAGGTTGACCCCACGGCGCGTTATTCTTGGGGGTATCATAGGCAATCCGCGCCTGTGCTGGGCCGCCCGCCACTTGATAGGGTTTGAGCGGATTAAGCGTCGCCGGTCCATTAGCATGTGATGCCAGGCTGCTCCGTAGCGAGCGCCCTGCATCAAATTGAGCTTCATCCTCGTGATGTGGTCTAAGCATAGTACTCCACATCGTCATGTGTGGCAATTCTTGAACGGTAGCTTCCGGGTTGATGGCAGCTTCATCGGCTCCCACATAGTAGACGTTGGGTTTCGTTCCCTGCTCTGGCTTGCGTACCCGTACCGCTTCACGCGCGATTATCTGGGCAATCTCCGTTTTGGGATTATGCATATCGCCCGCGATAATCGCGTGTTCGGGGCAGACCACCACGCAGGCCGGTTCCAGACCAACCTCCGTGCGATGAGCGCAATAGTTGC
>JAJZEJ010000737.1 GCA_021828635.1 Chloroflexota bacterium | reverse complement strand
GGCCATCGGCGCACGTATGTCGGCGCATTACCTGGGCGCATTCTCCAAACCATGAAGCAGGCCAGTACAGTCAATCCGCTCTTCGTGCTGGACGAAATCGACAAGATTGGTGCTGATTTCAGAGGCGACCCATCGGCGGCCCTGCTAGAAGTGCTAGACCCGGAGCAGAATCATAGCTTCTCAGATCACTACCTGGAAGTACCCTACAATCTCTCGCAGGTGATCTTCCTGACCACCGCCAACGTGCTACACCCAATACCAGCAGCATTGCGCGACCGACTGGAGATTATCGAGTTATCCGGTTATACCCAAGATGAAAAGCTGCATATCGCACGCCGCTTCCTGATTCCCAAACAACAAAGCGAACATGGCCTGAAAGCCAATAAGGTTGAGATTGAGGATAGCGCGGTACTGCGCATCATCGACGAATACACCTTCGAGGCCGGTGTACGCAACCTGGAACGCGAGATTGCAACCATCATGCGCAAAGTCGCACGCAAGGTCGCGGAGGGACGACGCTCTAAAACTAAAGTTAGCGCCGCAAGCATTCCCGACTACCTGGGGCCACAACGCCATTATCACGGTGTGGCCGAGGAAGCAGATGAAGCTGGCGTAGCGACTGGCGTGGCCTGGACGAGCGCGGGCGGCGACCTGATTACCGTCGAGGCCACTTTGATGGAGGGACGTGGCAATCTGACCCTGACAGGCCAGCTTGGTGATGTGATGAAAGAGTCAGCGCAGGCCGCTCTCTCCTATGCGCGTTCACGAGCGGAACAATTTGGCTTAGAGAAGCGTTTTTATGAAAGGTACGATATTCATATCCATCTACCAGCCGGTTCTATTCCGAAAGATGGGCCGTCCGCAGGTATTACAATGGCCACGGCACTGATCTCTGCCCTCACGCGACGTGCGACGCGGCGTGAGGTAGCCATGACCGGTGAGATCACGTTACGCGGGCGTGTGCTGCCTGTTGGTGGCATTAAAGAGAAGGTTTTGGCAGCCCACAGAGCAGGCATCAAAACGTTCATTCTACCAAAGCGCAATTTGAATGATCTGAATGATGTACCACACGAAGTCATTCAAACGATGACTTTTATACCTGTCGAACGCATGGACGATGTTATCCATATCGCGCTTTGTAACACGCCCGCACTACTAGCATCTATCCTTGCGGAACCTGAGTCGGCGGTACAGCAGGTGTAATATAATACATACTATAATCTCTCATAGAGAAACAGAAACTCAGGATTGAGAAGGAGTAACTCATGGTTTTCTGCGGTCAGTGTGGTTTTCAACTCGCGCCCGGCACTTTGCGTTGCCCTCGCTGTGGGACAATGGCAGAGGCAGACAATGGCGGCGCAACTGTTGAAAATCTTCCAACAGATGGCCCGACCGTGGCATCCAAGCGTGTTACACAGAACCCATCGCGCCCAACCTATGGGCCAAATACCTCTGGCTATGACCCACAACCATTGATATTACGCGATAATGCGGGAGCAACCTCTCATAATACGCAAGGAACTTATGGACCTACGATTGGAGGTGTGCCGCCAGCTTACAATCCCTATCAGACACAGATAGCAACAGGCGATTATATCCAACCACCGGCTACAACATATGCCACACCCGGCACACCACCATATCCACAGACATACGTACCTGCTGAAAAACCAGTTCAGCGCAAAAGTGGAGGTCGCGTTACCGGTCTCATACTCATCTTGCTCGGTCTATTGCTCATACTGGGCAGCATGGGTTTCTTTGCCTATCAGCACAAGATGCTCCCGTGGCTCAGCCATAGTAGTGCCACGTCCACAAACGTAGTTACAACCACGCCCTTGACACCTGTACAACATGCAAAACAACTTCTCAATCAGTATTACACTAACCTGAATCACCATCAGTACCAGATGGCTTATAATCGCTGGAAAAGCATTAATCAGACTTATGCCGCTTATGTGCAGGGTTATCAATATACTGTTCATGACACACTCACCATTAACAATGCAACAGTGCAGAGTGATGGTACAGTGCGATTAGACATAACATTGCAAGCACATGAGAATCCCCCATCTGGCTCGCAGACTAGCACATTTCAGGGATACTATATTGTCGGCCAATATAATGGGCAGTGGCTCATCTTCAGTGGACAATTAAATAAAGCATAGATATTCTTGATTTCTTCCCTTCCTGTAGACTAAAAATGAGCAATTATAAACGACAAAGCTTGTTTTACAGGAAGAGGAGAAGTCGGCAATGGCAGAAACAACATCTACTTCGCGCCCTCCAACCGCGCGTCGTCTCTATCGTGTACCACCATCCTTCCCCAAAACACCTCGTGATAAGCGACCGCATATAAGTTTTATCACACCTTTACTCTCACTTTTAGCAATTATTGCGCTCTTACACTTTATTGCTGTCGTACATGTCAGCAATACCATCGCTGCACCAGTAACAAATTGTGATACTTTATTACGCACTACAAACTATACGAAATTTGTGCAGATGTCACCGGGGCAACAGAACATTGGAGCCATCCAACAAGTCAATCAATTGCTCAACGGGCAACCTGCGGTGCTGGTGCCAGTCGTTGGCACAGATACACAACACTCACTTTCTGTCTATATCTACGGCTGTACTATAGAACATCATACACCAACATTAACATTGCTCTTTAAGCAGCAAGGGTTAGCACAAGGTACATTTAGCATTAGCCAAGCTCACACGCTCATTCTTAGCAGCGTCGATCCAACACTCGCGGCACAAGACACGATGCTGATGCAAGCAACGCAGGCCAACATCTATCAAGAATATGCATGGCAACAAGGAAAATTTGTGCAGGTAGCCTTTCCTTCGCTCTACCCCGTGTTAAGTCGCGGCGAGGCAGAGACTCTTCAGCAACAAGAGGATAGCGGTCAACAGTTGCCGTGGACCGACCCACTTTTTACAGCCGAACAGATGGCAAAAGATATCTTGCAATCATCCGGTAGCAGTTCTAACACGGATGATCGTGTGCTGGACAACAATGGCACTATCGCGCATGTTCAGCTTGTGCTACAGCAACCAGCCACGACACTCACAGTCACGCTGCAACGACTTATTCAGCCTAATGATAGCGGTCTCTGGTTCGTCACCGCCGCACAGACCTCTGACATCACATTAGCAATCAGTACAGTGCAACATAGCGCGACACCATTCATTAGCTCGCCAATAACACTCACCGGTACATCATCTGTAACTGGCGGAACGATCAACATATCTTTGTTCGATCACACGCTCACACCCATGTCAGCATTGCTTGCCAGCAATCTATCCTTGCGGGCCAATGGTAGCTATGCTGGTCAGATCGCTTATACTAATAATCAGCCCAGCCAGCCAGGTTTGCTGCTCGTGAGCATTACACCATCAAAGGGGAGTATGCAAGCGGCACAAATGATCTTGCAAAATGTCATTATCAGCTAGACTACCCACAAGAACCACGATATACACAGTCCCCGCAAAACATGTTACAATACAGGCCATGAGTGAGCTAACAAATCAGATTGAACGCTTGCAACAGCGCGTTCAGAAAATTATGGTGCGTCTTTGACGTTACCAGTAAAAAAACGCAAATAATCAGGCTTGAAGAAGAGAGCATGGCCGAGGATTTCTGGTCCGATAACCGACGTGCGCAGACACAGATGCAACAACTCACTGCGCTACGCGACGAGGTATTACTATGGGAAGGGATTGATAATCAGCTACGCGATCTGCATGGATTAGACGAACTGCTGGAGGAGGAGCCAGATGAAGAGATGCAAAGCGAGCTTGAGCAATCCTTTCACGCCCTTGAAAAAGAAGTTGAGCAAGAACAATTCTCACTAATGCTGAACGGACCACACGACGAAAGCAACGCCATCGTCAGCATCCATGCTGGCAGTGGCGGCGTCGATGCCCAGGATTGGGCTGAGGTATTGTTACGCATGTATCTACGCTGAGCTGAGCGCCATAAATTTCGCACCGAAGTATATGATTATAGCGAGGGTGAAGAGGCTGGACTTAAAAGTACCACCGTCGAGATCAGTGGGCGCTATGCCTATGGCTATCTGCGCTCCGAAAACGGCACGCATCGCCTGATTCGACTCTCGCCATTTGATGCCGCACACCGCCGTCATACCTCTTTTGCCAGAGTCGAGATCATGCCCGACATCGAGGATAGCATCGATATCGTCATTCGTCCCGAAGACCTTGAGATTGACACCTACCGCTCGACCGGTGCTGGGGGTCAGCACGTTAACAAAACGGACTCGGCAGTGCGTATGCGTCATATTCCTAGTGGCATTGTTGTTACCTGTCAGAATGAGCGTTCACAAATTCAGAACCGTGAGGTCGCGCTTAAAATTTTGAAGGCACGCCTGTACGAATTAGAGCAGAAGAAGCACGAAGAGGAAGCAGCCAAACTCAGGGGTGAATACGTGCAGGCCGATTTCGGCACGCAGATTCGCACCGTCACGGTCCATCCCTATAACATCGTCAAAGATCATCGCACCAACTTTGAGACAAGCGATACCGAAGGCTATCTTGCCGGAGATGTAGACCCCTTCATCTACGCCTACCTGCAAGAAAAAGCCGGCGGCACTACAACATTGTAGAGACCGATTGATCGCGTCCGCGCAACACCCATG
>JAJZEJ010000547.1 GCA_021828635.1 Chloroflexota bacterium | reverse complement strand
CAGGTGTCTGTGTGGTGACATGGTGCAAGTGTCGTGGACTGGTAAAACGCTCCAGGACCGTTTCCAACCGTCTGCGCTGACCACCAATTGCCTGTGTCCGCACATAATGGCCGAGGAGTGTCACTGTGAGAGGTAAGCCAGCACACGTTGCGAGTGCCTGCTGTACCACCTCGGCCTTGCTCTGTTCCAGTTGTGGCACAAGCATCATTAAGAGCGTGTGGCTCTGCGAGACATCAAGCTCAGGAACGGAAAAGATTTTGCCAGTGGGAAAAGCGAAGGCCACCTCCGGCAAGCGCGTGGTGAATAGATGAGCTGCATGCAATCCCCCTAGCAAGAAGGGATGAATTGCCTCAATGGTCCAGGCATCGTCAATGACCAGCAACATGCGGCGATCTCCTATGTAGTGATGAAGATAGCACGACCAAGCGTCAAGGCTCCGCTCCTTGATGCGTTCATACTCTGGAATATGCAGGAGTGTTGCTAGACGCAACATCTCACTGGAGAGATTAGGAGTAGGACCGAGGCAGATCCAGAGAATGCCGTCGGGAAAAAAGGTTTCGCGCAATGGATGCATACTTACCAGTTGTGCCAGAGTTGTCTTTCCAATACCAGGTAATCCTGCTAGGACCGCATCTTCTCCTGTCTGTAAATGTGTGAGGATTTCTGTTACCAACTGTTCACGCCCCACAATATGTGCTACTGGTAGTGAGAGACGGGGAAGAGCTGGGTCTAGAATAGCTGTTCGCTCGTAAGAAGGCGAGCTATTGTCGCTGCTGAGAGGTGAAGCAGAGAGGAGTCCCAGGGTTTGGGCGTCCATGCCGAAAAGTTGACACAGCCGCTCGCGGAAATAGGGAGAAGGCACAGTTTCACCTCGCTCCCAGCGGCTAACATTTTTTGCTGTGGTGTCAAGCTCTTGCGCAATTTTTTGTTGCGACCAACCCCGGCGCTCGCGTTCCCTGCGCAGGATATCGTTTGGCTTTAGCATAGTGAATCTCCACATGTCTTTGTGTCTGATTGTCACAGTCACTATTACGCGCTATATCTGATCGAAGTCGTATGGGCCTTATTGTTAAGATTGTACCATAAATACGCCTACGAGTATACTCATTTTCTGTCTTTAGATGGGGGGAAGATGGGTAGTCGATGGGCTGGAACACCAACTCTGTTTCCCGTACACTATGCACATATCAAACCACAGTTGACTTGGCACCGGAAACCGAACGGGGAGAACAGCAAGTCGAAATAATGATGACTCTCTACTACTCAGTTTGGAACGAGAGACAGGAAAGGAGCATGCAACACACGCAAGAAAACCTGCTCAAGGTCGCCCTCGCTATGAGCAAAGAGCAACGCACCAGGCTGACAAGCCGGATATGGCACTCACCTAAGCCGCTATCTTGATATTATGTTGACCGCTCATCCTTTTATAAGAAGCCAGACAGTTCTTCCGTGAGACTGCCTGATGAGCGAGGCAACAAGAGAACATACTTGTCGCACGAGTTTTTCAGTGATGAACCACGTTCCAAAAGAAGGAGAATTTACATGGCAGTTCATACAACCAAGCACAAACTAGGCTTGGTGGCAATGCTGAGCATTCTTGTCCTCGCCGGCTTGCTGTCCTTTGTCCAAAATTCCAAAGCAGCCCATGCAGCACAGACCCCGGCAATAGGTATGCCTAGAATATTCTATGAACACATCGGTAGCTATACCTACAGGTGGGTGAATAGGGTGAATGCCTATTACAACGTTGGTCAGGGACGCATTGACACAGGAACATGGGATGTGTCGGGACTAGTAGGTTCCATATACGTACCCTTTGGTAGCATCAACGTAGGGATCAATATCGCCCAGTCTGGTAGCAACTATAGCTATGCGGTGGATACAACTACCACCATTGCTGGCCTTTGGAGTCGCGAACTCAGAGTTGGTGAATATCCTCGTGCCAACATTTATAATCTGCACCATGAATCGGAGTGGGGAACGGCAGTAGGCATGGGACCAGCCCATTATATCTATGAGGCTGAGAGTCCTGTCAATAATCCTTGGGGTGCCAACGACATCTCTCGCACCATCGAGGGCTACGGTGGACAGGGCGACCAAATGTACATGAGTGTCCTGCATATGCTGAACATAGAGCAGTCCAATTATCACATCCTGGCAACGGATGGCGGCGTTATCAGTAATTCACCGAGAGCCATCAATCCCCACCAGGGACGCCCTATCCCCTATAAAATACTCGCTCTAGGTGCGACAGGTGCGCTGATGTCAACTGGTGGATCAATCCTGGCAGCTGCCTGCAACGCCAAATACTGTGGACAACATTCCATCATGTGGGCGATGCTCGGTGGCATACTGGCACCCATCGGAACTCTCCTAGTGATCATTTCTGGGGTGAGCATCAATGGATGGATTATCGCTCAACGCTCAATGGTAGCAGCTGCAGCGGCTGGAATGCAAGCCGCAGCGCAGGCCGCCCGTGATGTGGAGCTAGGCCCAGCCTTTGCAGCAGCAAATCCTAATATTGCTGGTGACATTCAACAAGCATTCCCAGCACCTACTTTCCAAGTGTAACGCAACGTAGAGAAAGGCTGTGAGGGGCCGCACGCCAGGGGATGTTTCTCTGGAAACGGCAATTCACGACCGAGGGCAAGAGGAAAAAGTTTTCCTCTTGCCCCACCGGATTCCACTGCATAAGAAATCATCACTAGAAAGCGAAAGGTGTTGACACTGTTATAAACGCAAGCAATGCGAGAGGAACAATACATGATGTGTAAGCAAAGCGCATCCACACAGACACCTATTATTCCGGTAACTCCTCAAACAGGCAATGAACAGTGCGCCTGGTGCTGGAACCACCTGCATCCCGATCAATCTTATCCCGAAAACTGGAGTAGTACGATCTGCCTATTTCACTCCCGTTGGATGCTACAGCGCCAGCGAGCAAGACGACAAATGAAACTCAAGGAGGCAGAACATCCGCATACGTTCTTGTAACTGTCAGGCTTTCCACGTTGTATACTAAGCTGTATGGTCGGTCGCGGCCATCTTGTAGGGGCGTGATTCATCACACCCTGAAACCCTTATCAATGCAACTCACGAAAGCCTGACTAGATGGATACACCCGTTACAACACCTATTACCCATTCTGCTCGCCCCTCACGCCTGATAACACTGCTCGGTTTTCTCACTATCGTCCTGATCTGGGGATCGTTCCCCGTCGCCGCCAAAATCGGCGTTGCCGAGGTACCGCCGCTTTTGCTATCCAGCACGCGCTTCCTACTAGCTTCTTTCTTGCTCGTACCCGTAGCACTGATACAGCGTAAACGATTGAAAGTGACGCTGCGGCAACATGTACAGATAGTGATTGTCTCGCTTTTCATGATCGGTATTCCCAGCACAATCTTTTTTGCTGCCGCACCCTATGGTTCTATCGGCGTGCTGACGCTGATGTGGTCTACGACGCCACTTTTTACCGCGCTATTCAATCTAGGTGGCAAGAACGAGGCACATGGCTGGCGTTTAATGCTAAGCTTGTGTATTGGCTTACTCGGTATCATTGTCGTCCTACTAGGACATATTCCATTCTTCCCTGGCTCAGGCGCTCAAGATTTCGGCCAATTTATGGGCAACCGTGCCACACTGCTCGGCGAACTGGCTGTGTTGGCTTCGGCGGGTGTCTATGGCTTCGGCCTCAAGCTAGCGAAACACAATAATCCCGACCTGCCCATTATCACGCTAACGACGTGGCAAATGTTCTATACCGGCGTCATCGTCGGTCTATGCAGCCTGCTTTTCGAGCATGGTTACACGCTGCATATCACGCTCTCAGTGATCGGTCTCCTACTCTATCTGGCCGTTTTCTGTGGCTGCATCACCTTCTTTCTGACCTTCTGGCTCATCCGGCGCATCGGGACCATTCGCACCTCGTATAGCGACTTCATCATCCCCGGCGTGACGCTGATTCTCTCTTATTTTTTGCTGGGCGAGAGCCTGACTGTCGCTAAAATTGGCGGTTTCGCGCTGGTCATGCTGGGCTGTTTCTTCGTACAAGGTCAATAATCGCATTGCGACAGACACGACAACCGTGCCATAATGGAAACGGAAGAAGGATTCTCCAGGATTGACAATGGCATTGTGAGTTAGAAAGAAGAGTTAGCGATGCGAACAAACCATGTGAAGGAAAAGCTTAGACGAGGCGAACCGGCGTTGGGAGCGTGGCTGAGCCTGCCCAGTGTGCCATCTGCCAGAATTATGTCCCGCCTCGGCTTCGATTGGCTGGTCATTGACATGGAGCATAGCGCACAAAACGCGATTATGATGGCCGATATGGTGGCGATTATTGCCGATGCTGGCACCTGCGCCCCAATAGTACGTGTTCCTACTAACAGTGTCGAATGGTTTAAGTGGGCGCTGGACGCCGGAGCATGGGGCGTCGTTGTGCCGATGGTCAATACCCGCGCCGAGGCACAGGCTGCCGTCGATTGCACGAAGTATCCGCCCGTGGGAACGCGCAGCATCGGCGGTGCCTTCGGTCCCTATGGTTTCGGCATCACCGATTGGCCGACCTATGCCAAAACGGCTAATGAGGAGATCATCGTTGCGCTCCAAATCGAGAGCCGCGAGTCTATTCAGAACCTGGACGAGATACTTTCCGTTCCTGGTATTGAT
>JAJZEJ010000508.1 GCA_021828635.1 Chloroflexota bacterium | reverse complement strand
AGCCGCGCTAGTGTAGCAGGGCATAGAGACGAAGCTCCCAGCCAGCCCGGTATGCCAGAGATAATCGTTCCAGATAAACGGTACCATCAAGAGATGCGGCAATGGTAGCCAGACGCCGCCCAACTGCGCTAAGCCTGGTGTGGCATTGTCGAAGAGGCGGCGTGCGATAAGCATATGTGAATAGGCATCGCCATAGAGCAAAATTTGATGCTGGCTCATGTAGTACAAGAGTGCCAGCACACTAGCCGCGCACGTGATTAGCACAGTCGCGCTAAACCATAGGTCAGCAATACATAAGGACAACACTTTGTTTGTATATCTTATATTTTGAAGAGCGGTCTGCCGCGCGTGAATGCGTACTTTGATACCCTGTAATGCCTCGTTATGCATAGTGTGTTGCACACGCACTGTTGGTGTTGGTAGCGTCTTGATGAGCGTGATACGCTTCACGGTATCGCAGAACATATGAGTAGTACCAACACGTTGCGGAGCCGTTTGCGTAGGGATAGCAGGGCGAGCGCAAGGCATCGCCCCTACCATACCACGTAGTGGGGCAACATCGTCCGTTATGGTAGGGGCGATGCCTTGCGCTCGCCCTGCCCCCTTGTTTCCTATAAGGCGATTACCCATAGGAATCGCTTCGTGTTCGGCGGTGACAATCGTGCTATGCGAGAGTGGAATGGTTTTGCTCTGCTTACGTAGATGCAGACCGTGGAGTGTCTTTTCCCAGTAGTGCGGCTTGTAGAGCAATTGATAGAGCGCGATAGTCGCCGCGATACTACTCATAGCCCAATAGAGAGGCATGAGCATTGCCCATTTAATGAGGAGATATTGACGCCTGCGCAAGCAACCGAGAATATGAATATAGATATAGAAGAAATTGCCGAAGACCAGGCAGAGTGTACCCATATACAGCACCGGTAGTGGGAAAAGCACATGGTATGCTGGTGTTACAAGGGTGCGGAATAGTAGATAGAGCAGGAGAATGGCCCACATCAACGGATTAATGAAAAGAACCAGCGTCTTGCCGCCGGTTACAACTTGCAGGGCCAGTAGCTCGCGCCAGCAGCCCGGTTGCAGGTAGCGCCACGGCTCGCGCATATGCACCAGGTACGTCTGCATATAGCCCTTAATCCAGCGTGAACGTTGGCGCAACCAGTTCTTAAAATCAGAATTGGCCTCCTCGTAGGTCGTCGAGTCCATCACGACCGTTTTGAGTTGATGACGCGCCAGACGTAGTCCCAGATCACAATCTTCTGTGACGTTGAAGGCATCCCAGGCTCCAATCCGCAATAATGTCTCAAGGCGAAAGTGATTGGAGGTGCCGCCGAGTGGGAGCGGAAAGCCAGCCCATTCCAGCCCTGGCAGCAGCAGATCGAACCAGACCGAGTACTCTGCCGTGAACCAGCGCGTCAGGATGTTTTGTTCAGGGTTATAGTAGTTGAGGCGTGCCTGTACACAGGCCAACTCTGGCTCATGCATGGCGAAGGTCAGCACGGCTTTTTTCAATTGCAGTGGGTCGGGAATATCCTCTGCATCATAGATTACCACGTAGTCACCAGTTGTGAGCAAAAGGCCATAGTTACAGGCGCGTGGTTTTGTGCGCGGCTCACCTTTGGGAACGGTGACGATAGTGAAATGCGGCGGCAGGTGCATGTTCCGCAGAGCCAGGCGTGTCTCTTTATCGTCCTCCTCGGTCAGGAAGAGAATCTGTAACCTTTTTACTGGATAGTCCAGGTCTTGCATGGCATCCACAAACTGCGGCACAATCTCTTTTTCTTTATAGAGCGGACACAGAATAGTATAGCGCGGCCAGGCGGTTTCGGTGAGCGCACGAATAGCGGCATCATCCATTGTCGCTACCGGCACGTGTCCTAGCATCCTGATAGAGATGACTAAATTGAAGAGTAAATCGCCGAGATAAAACACCGTGACGGCTGCAATGAGCGTGACCAGCATCGGTGTACTAAAAAAGAGCAGGCCCAGTGATAAAGCGCACAATAAAGCCAGCAGCAGAGCCAGTTGAGCAGGCGTAATAGTTTGGATAGCGGAGAGACGCCAGCGAAAAGGCGCGAATGGGCGAGCCTCCTGTTCACCAATTTTCAGCGTTTTGAGTGCCTCGCCGATATATTTACTGGTGCTTTCATGTCTTTTTATGTGGTCACGCTGTCGCATAGCAGTATCTAGCAAGGATTCATAATACTTCGTCTGTTCCTCAACATTCATAGTGAGCGGCTTCAGGGGCGCTTCCCCTGCTACAATAGCTCGATAGGCCATAGAACACTTTCCTCAATTTCCTGATACCTGGACATGGCATTTACACATGGTATCCACAAGGGATGCCATAAGTGGATGCCAGGTTTCTTGACCATTGGCGATAAGAGCGATACAATTGAACATAGCCACATGGTCGTATACAGACGGTCACTGGTAGATAGGAGGGCGTGCGTGATGCTTTGGTCGGCTCGTCCATGCCCTACTGTCCCTGTAGTATGTCATTTCAACTATCTCTACTACACTATCTACTCAAGATGAGCTTATTTATTCACTATCAAATTTGGAAACGGCTCAAATAGTTATTGGTAACAAGTGTAGCCTCGTGGCCTACCAGATGGCCCAAATGGGGAAAATTTCCACAGGGCGAATGCTTGAGGTGTTCTGGCAAGCGGAACGATAGACAAACAGGGCGTGATTTATCACGCCCCTACGAAGGTATCGCAAGTCCTTAGAGACGGAGATAGCAGCGATACAACCATCCACCTTCTATGACGCTAGTGCGTCTACAGGCGTTGTATTCAACCGACGGCATGACTGCACGCAACGCCGCACAGAGCCTGGATGGATGTATCGCTATCATCATGCCTACGACAGCATGGTGGCGCAATACCTGCGCATGTCGGGCATTGTACCTGGCTTGAAAGATGCCTGTCAATCTTTATGCGAAAAAAGTCCTATTTATTGTCAATTTTTCATAATGTATATATAGATCAGATTAGGGCTAAAGACACAACAATAATGCAGGGATGGGCTGAACCGATCCCTACACAAATTTTTACCTTGAATGTATTATTGATACATGACCATCAATGGTGAGGGGTCAAGCCCTAAGACCTGGCTGGGTGTCATGAGCGGAACATCGAGCTTATAAAACAGTTTCATACCAGGGTACTGAATCAATTGCTGCTTGTCGAAAATTTGATAATCAGCAATTTTCTCCGATGGTGGGCCAAAGCCATCGACGCACGTAATTACCTGCACGCCCGGCTGTAGCTTAATATTCTGCCAATCGGGCAACATATCTTCACGGAACTGGTGAATGATGAGAATTTTGGGCGGTAGATGATATGTCTGTACCAGGGATGAAAGCTTATCGATAGCCCAGTTGACCTCGGCGGCTGTCATATGGCCAAAGACCTGATCGGGAATGGCACCAGGGGGCAGATCAAATTCGGGGTCAAGCGTCAGGTCTACGCCGGGGCGCTCCAGGTAGGGCAACACCTGATCGACCTCTTTCTGCACCGTGCTATGGCCGATCTGCATATCGAAAAAGAAAAGGGCATGATTAGAATTCGCCAAGTCAACGTAGTGTTCGATGGAGCTATTCGGCATACGATAGACCCAGGAATTGTCGACCATTGGCACAGGTTGCACGACCGGTGTCACATAGTCCAGCGCGGGTACCACAGGATGGCTGGGGTCGAGTTGCGCGTAGACCTGGGCCTGCTCTTGCAGCTTAGCGATCAGGTTGCTATCTGAATACTGCCCAATTGGTCCCATTACGGATGAAAGTGGATTGCCATAAAAAACGACCAGGCGATGTGTTGGTAGATTAGTATCCCACGCCCAGCCATTTGGTCCCTCGCGTGTGCGTATGATGGACATCTCATCCTGTGCCTGCTGGAAGGGAGTCTCTGCTGAGGAAGCACTTTGTGTCGTCTGTTGCTGAGTTGTTGACCTGTTCTGAACCTCTTTAGCTACTTGCGATTTCGATGGTATCGTGGCTGTACCACAACTTGTCAGTAATAAGATGACCATTGCTACCATAGAGATAGACAGAGATCGATGTTTAGAAAACATAAAAAGCTTCTTCTGTAACTTATTCATGTGTTACTCCTAAAATACTCTAAACCATATAAAATAGTTTTTAATTATTAAATGAGTAGCACACAATCTTCTTCCCGTCAAGCAGAAGCTTCATTTCCCTGGCTGTAGAGATTAATTATGTCCTTCGATAATGTCAATGTGTAGGGGCGTGATTCATCACGCCCTGGTACCATATGGACAGGCATAGAGCGTGATGAATCATACCCCTACGCACGTTATAGTAATGGTCGCAAAATCGCCCGTGCGGAAGCGCCTTCGCGGCCCATGAGTTTGATGGGCAGGCAGATCAGTTCATAGTTGCCGGGTTGTATCATTGCCAGGTCCAGACCCTCGATAATCCAGATGCCCGCACCGAGCAAGGCGTGATGCGTCTCAGGGCCATCCTTGTAGAAACCGCCCACGGAAAGATAGTCCACACCTACCGTTTGAATCTGCTTACCAGCCAGGTATTGCGCAGCTTCTTTAGAAATGTAAACGAAATCCTTCACGAAAGTGTCGCTTGACCAGTACCTGCTAGAGTTAATTGTCTTGAACAGGATACGCTCACCCTGCTGAATGTTGTACGGC
>JAJZEJ010000687.1 GCA_021828635.1 Chloroflexota bacterium | reverse complement strand
GGTAATATCATTATGGCCGCACGGCAAGGCCAGCCAATTCCCGAAGGTTGGGCCGTAGATGCTGAGGGCAATCCAACAACTGATGCGCAGGTGGCGCTGAATGGTTCAGTGTTACCGATGGCCGGAGCTAAAGGCTATGCGTTGGCACTGATGGTCGAGATTCTCTCTGCGACGCTTTCCGGTAGTGGTTGGGGGCCACATGTCCACTCGCCCTATAACGATTGGAATAGCCCGACTGACTCTGGCCTCTGGTGTCTGGCAATCAATCTCGGCTCGCTCATGTCAAATGATGAGTACACAGCCCGCTTAGGGGGCTTATTGCAAGCTATACGGCATGCTCCAGCCGCGCCTGGGCAGCAGATACGTATTCCGGGTGAACGGCGTATGCAGGTACGCGCAGCACGTCTGGCTACTGGTATCCTGCTTGATGTTACTACACGCAAAGAGCTTGATACCCTGAGTGAAGAGTACGGCGTGCGGATGTTGGCAGCTTTTGAGGAGCAAGTATGAGCCTCTTTCAGCCAATGCGCGACACCAATCGCAGTTTAGCTGGTCGCATTGTGGATTCTATCCGTGACATGGTTGAGCGCGGGCAGTTGAAGCCGGGCGAACGTTTACCGCCGGAGCGCGAGTTAGCTGCGCAACTAAGTGTGAGCCGTACCGCGTTACGTGAGGCATTGCACACGTTGGCGGCGCTGGGGCTGATCGAGGTGCGACATGGGCGCGGCGTGTTCGTGGTTGGCGACAGTGTGCAAGCTACCGTGCAGCGTCTCTCATTGGCACTCAGTGAGCAACACATCATTGGTGGTTTGTCTCCCCAGAGCGACGCGATAGCTCGTATCCACGAATTGTTCGATATTCGTCGCGTGCTTGAGGGAGCCGCGGCTGAGTGGGCCGCGCAACGCGCCACATCTGAGCAAGTTGAAGAGATGCGTGTCATTCTCGCCAGTGATAGCGCGGTACGCAGTGCTGAAACTGTCGATACCGCGCTTACCAGCGAGCTTGATGGACGCCTTCATGCCCTGATAGCTGCTAGCACAACTAACCGCACACTGATGTTGCTAATGGCGGTTCTGCTAGATGAACTATCATTAGCTCGTACACGTAGCCTGGCACTCCCCGGTCGTGTTACACGCTCGCTGCATCAGCATGAGGCGTTAGTCGATGCCATTGCCGCCCATGATGTCTCTGCCGCACGTGCTGCCATGCTCGAACATATCAACGATGTCGAACGCACCATCCTTGAGCATCTTGCCCAGGATGGCGCATGAATGGGTTAGAAGGTGACGGGCAATGCGCTCAGCCCCATGATAAGTGCGCCTGAACGCCAGATCAGGTTATCCGGGTCGATGTTGAGATGCAGATCGGGCATACGGCGCAGCAGCGTACCGATGGCAACCTGGCCTTCCAGGCGTGCCAAAGGTGCGCCGAGACAGAAATGAATACCTTTGCCGAAAGCTAAATGGTGATTATCCTTGCGCGTGATGTCCAGTTCAGAGGCTTGCGCAAATTCTTCACCATCGCGGTTGGCCGAAGCCAGTAGAACAACGACATAATCGCCGCGCTTGATCTGCTGACCAGCCAGTTCCACATCTTCACGCGCCCAGCGTTGTGTGGCTGTCAGGAGTGGTCCCTGATAGCGCAAAAATTCTTCAACCGCCGAGGTAATTAGTGCCGGTTCTTTTTGCAGTAGCTCCATCTGGTCGGGATGCTGTAGTAGAGCTAGAATGCCATTGCCAATCAGGTTCACCGTCGTCTCATGTCCAGCGACTAGCAGCAGGAAGACCATTGAGACCAGCTCGCCTTCCGAAAGCTTATCGCCCGCGCTCTCGACTTGAATCAGCTTACTCAGTAGATCATCGCCGGTATGCGTGCGCTTCTCATTGATCAATTGAATCAGGTATGCGTCGAACTCCTGGATGCCTTCACGGATATTCACAAAGGCTTCGGGATTGCCAGAGGCGTCAATCACCGCATTTGACCAGGCTCGGAACTTCGTGCGATCTGAGTCCGGTACACCCAACATCTCGGTAATCACGGTCATGGGCAGTGGAAAGGCGAGATCGTTGATCAAGTCCATCTGACCTTTTTCCTGTACCGCATCGAGTAGCTCATCAGTAATGGTCTGAATGCGCCCGCGCCACTGTTCGACCATGCGTGGTGTGAAAGGAATATTGATGAGTGTGCGCAAACGTGTGTGATCGGGCGCATCAGAGTTCAGCATCTGCCGGTTAAACATTGCTGGCCTGGATGGTGCGGAATCGCTGCTATTGTTGCGATTGCCGCCAAAGAATTGCATTAATTCTTCCATAGAGAGAGCATTGCGGGCATCTTTGACGAAACGCTGATCTTTCAAGACCATCTCGGCCTCTTCATAGCGCGAGATTAACCATGCGGGACGATTACCGGCCGTGTTGAACTGTGCGACCGGCTGATTTGTGCGTAACATATCGAACAAAGGATAGGGATTTTTCTTGAATGTCGGTGAAAACAGGGATAGGTTTGTCGATTGTGTCATGCGAATATCTCCACTTAGAAGAACTTCTTTTTTCTACACGATGTCAGTTATCTTTACATCTGTAGCTATTTCTACTATAGTATGAAGTAGGGAAAAGGTCAAGAAACAAAATGAGATATGATGTAGCATAATCGACATAGTAAGGGGATGTGTCTATGAATTCGTTGAGTGGGCAGGAAGACTTACGGGTACGTCGTACCCAAAAATTGTTGTGGGAGGCGCTGCTGGCCTTGATAGATGAGCGTGACTTTGAGACGATCACTGTCAAAGATATTTGTGATCGTGCGATGGTGCATCGTACCACATTCTATAAGCACTATCAAGACAAATACGATCTCTTGTTGCGTGGTATGCAACATATGCATGCTTCGTTAAAAGAAGAAGCCCATATGCTACCAGCGACTACCACAACAGACATCGCTACCTGGCATTTCCAAGTTATCTTTCAGCATATAGCTCGATATGAACATTTTTATCGACTTATGCTGTGCGAAAACAGATTAGGGTCTTCTTATGCTATGATGCAGCACTATTTGGTGGAACGCAATGAGGAGCGGTTGCAGCGGTTGCAGCAAGAGGGACGAGTGTTTACACAACCCATACCCTTTCTGGCTCATTTGGGTGCTGGGGCGCTCATTGGCATTGTCACCTGGTGGTTAGAAAATGATATGCCTTATTCACCGGAGCAAATGGCACAGTATCTAAAGTCCTTCATGTTTGAAGGTGCTTTTTATCCGCACGAGAAGAAAAAAAAGATTGAGGTATGATATGAGTCTTATGAAAGTAAAGGAAAGTAGAGAGCAGCAACGCGCCGTGCTGTTGCGGCGACATTTGCGCGATCAAGTGGTAATTGTGACGGGAGCTAGTTCTGGTATTGGCGCGACGATTGCGCGTGAATTTGCGCAATATGGAGCGCAGGTTGTGCTGGCGGCGCGACGGGTTGAAGAACTGCAAACGCAAATAGATGTGATTACGAATGCTGGCTATCAGGCGCTGGCAATCCCAACTGATGTAACGGAGCCTGAGCAGATCACGCGGCTGGTCGAGCAGGTGCAGGAGCGTTTCGGACGTGTCGATATTCTGGTGAATAACGCCGGTATTGGCTGGCTACGTCCCTTTTACAAGGAGCCTGTGACGAACATTGACCGCGTTATCAATGTGAATTTGCGCGGTGCGATGCTCGCCACGCATGCTGTGTTGCCAGGAATGATAGCACGCAAACATGGCACAATTATTGCTGTGGCCTCGGTGGCCGGTCATCTGCCTTCAAGTTCACTGTATTCGGCCACCAAATATGGGTTGCGCGGCTTTATGCTTTCACTACATCATGAACTTCTCGGTACCGGTGTCTCTGCTTCCACCGTTTCACCCGGTTTCATTCGCACTAAAATGGCGCAGGGAGCGCCCAAGGCCAGACTTATCCCGATGCCCGGTCCCGACGTAGTGGCACGTGCTGTGCTTGATTTGACGTTGAAGCCGCGCCGCGAGCTAATTGTGCCAGGAATGTATGTACCTTTGGTCGCCTTCGCCAAAGCCTTCCCTGGGATTGTTGACTTTGCCATGAGCCGTTTTGAGCGACGGGAGGCACGCTAATTGTGGTTTGCTGTTTGCTATACGTGCTATAACATAGCGGAAGTAAATATTGAGTGTAGGAAAAAGAGGAAGCTATGTTTATTGGACTCGATCATATCATCATTGGCGTGCCAGACCTGGTGGAGGCTACACACATTTTCAGCGAACGTCTGGGCTTCGCGGTAAGCGAGGGTGGCATTCATCCGACCGGTGGCACGGCTAATCGCATCATCGTTATCGGCGATACCTACCTGGAACTCCTCGCAGTAGATAGACCGGATGAGGCGCAACCGGGCCTCTTGAAACGCATGGCAAAAGGTCAGGGCTATCTGAATTGTGTGTTGGGTTCCGACGACATTGAGGCTGAGAGTGCGGCATTGCGGCAACGTGGCGTGAACATTATTGGGCCGGTAGCCGGGCAATTGCAAGCGGCGGATGGGCGCTCGCGGGCCTGGTCACGTGTTGATATCGAGCGACCCGATATGGCGCAACACTATCCGTTTATCATTCAGCACGATAGTACAGGCGAAGAGCGGCGCAAGCGTTTAGCCGGTTGGGTAACGCCCCTGGAGCATCCACTTG
>JAJZEJ010000215.1 GCA_021828635.1 Chloroflexota bacterium | reverse complement strand
CTCTACAATTGCTAATTATCTATATTTATGTGTAAAGAGTTTGACGATCCCGATTCTCCCTACGCTTACTATTTTAATGAAAAGTCCGCAAATGTCAACGTCATCAGCTATATTTTCAATGATTTACACAACAAATACTATAAATGACGATGTCTTCTTGTGACATACCTGTTTCCCTTTTATTACATTATTAAAGTCTATATCACTAAAACCGCTATTTCATCAATTTGCCCACTATTCCATGTTATAACCCGCTCGCTCGCCAATTCAGCGTACTGTCGGATGGTTGATGCATCACTTCCAGCAGGCGCACAGATCACCAGCAATATCTGCCCGGTTGCCGATGTAACCTTCGTGCGCTCCGCATCAGAGACGGTGTTGCCGATAATACCTTCTTCATCAGCCAGAATTACTTTGCCGGTCATCTGAAATACCTGACGACCAATGCCTTGATACGACTCGCCCTCACGTCCCTGGCGCAAGTAGACTGACCCATGCACCTGGCCCAGATCATACATACACAGAGGTAGCAGAAATTCCAGCGAACAAAGATTATTGACATCGACGGCGGTATTCACTGGATGTAACCCCTGTCCCTTCAGCACACGCCGCAATAATGCCTCTGACGAAGGACGGTAGCGTGTGGGATCAAAGCCAAAAGCCTTTTGCATACTGCGCACAGTTGCAATGCGAGGATACTCTGATAGGCTATCAAGGGTATATTTATCCGCTAATTGCCGACCTAGTGCCTCAATCTCGCCCCACAAGCGTTCGTCGTGCGCCCGTACTGTGACATTACACAGCGTCACAACACCAAATGTGATTCCTGGTATACGCGAGCGTAATATTTCATCTATATGCAACATATTATCTCTCCTTTATTTTCTGTAGGGACCGATGTATCGCGTCCGCCTCGCCCAAGCATCCAGTACGCCCAACAGGCACGTGGACGCGGTGAACCGGTCCCTACATACGTTTTTCGACTTAATACGCGCGGGCAAAAATGGCTTCACAGGTGGCGGGTTTGCCGGTATAGATGCAATTGCCCTGCACGCCACCTTCTGGCTGATCGAACGGAATGACGCGCAATGTAGCTTTTGTCTCCTCTTTGATTGCCAATTCAGCCGCGCTATCCTCGGCCCACTTCACGCGCACAAAGCCACGCTCTTCGGCGATGATGCGTTTGAACTCTTCATAGCTCTCGGCGTAGTGTGTATTCTGCTCGCGGAAGGCCAGCGCACGCTGATAGAGAGCTTTCTGTATCTCGTCCAGCAACTCTGGCAAACGGGTCTCCAGCGCATCGACCGGCACGACCTCTTTAGCGCGATTGTCGCGGCGCACCAGCACAACACTGTTATTCTGCGCATCGCGTGGTCCAATCTCGATGCGTACCGGTACACCGCGCATCTCCCACTCATTAAACTTCCAGCCCGGTGTATTCTCGCTGCGGTCTACCTTGAAGCGTACTTTGCCCTTGAGCAGCTTTTCCACACGCTCGACAAGTGCGCCCACTGCCGCTTTCTCAGCATCCTTGCGCCAGATTGGCACAATCACCGCTTGATACGGTGCCAAGCGTGGCGGCATCATCAGGCCAGATTTGTCACCATGCACCATAATGAGACCACCAATCATGCGCGTGCTAAGACCCCAGCTTGTAGTGGCGCAGTATTTGCGTTGCCCATCGGCATCCAGAAATTGAATATCGAAGCTTTTGGCAAAGTTATTGCCCAGGTTATGGCTGGTACCGGCCTGGAGCGCCTTGCCATCGCCCATCAGTGCCTCGATAGAATAGGTACGCCACGCGCCCGCGAACTTCTCGTTCTCGCTCTTGCGCCCGACGACGACTGGAATGGCAGCATCCTCTTCGGCGAAAGCGCGATAGACCTCTAGCATCATGCGGGTGCGCTCCTCGGCCTCGTCAAGTGTGCGATGGGCGGTATGACCCTCCTGCCAGAGAAACTCAGAGGTGCGCAGGAAGAGCGTGGTGCGTTTCTCCCAGCGCATAACGTTATTCCACTGATTAATCAGAATTGGCAGGTCGCGGTAGCTCTGCACCCATTTGGCATAGGTGTGGCCAACAATCGTCTCACTGGTCGGACGAATAGCCAGTGGCTCCTCCAGTTCCTCGCCGCCGCCACGTGTGACCCAGGCTACCTCTGGCGCGAAGCCTTCGATATGCTCGGCCTCGCGTTCAAGGAAGCTACGCGGGATGAGCAATGGGAAGTAGGCATTGACCACATCGGTCTCTTTGAAACGCGCATCCAGCAGGCGCTGCATATTCTCCCAGATCGCATAACCGTAGGGACGAATAATCATGCAACCGCGCACTGGAGCATAGTCAGCCAGCTCAGCCTTGCGGACAAGCTGGTTATACCACATAGAAAAATTATCTTCCTGATCTACAATCTCCTCGACATACTTCTCTTCGTTCGCCATAACATACTCCCTCTGACCCTGCAACGGGTCTTGAAGACATAAAAAAACTCGCCCTGCAGAAGGACGAGCAAATTACCCGTGGTACCACCTTGTTTGAGCTATCTCGGACAGCTCCACTCTACGCGATCAGCAAATAACCGCTCCCATGATAACGGTACGGGTTTTCCGGTCAGCTTCTCGCGTGTGATGTTCGCTGACGCTCTCAGGTGGGTTTGCCGGTGTCTCTGTCTACCGCCTTGCACTCTCGCGGCTCGCTATTGACTATAACAACGGCTACTGGTCCTGATCGACGCATTATCTGTATCTTGTTATGGCAACAATACACCAGAACGGTGATCCTGTCAAGCACCAAACCCAGAAATGTAATGTATACTATCAACAAAATCTGTCTAAGGAGACCATGCATGATGAGTACAGACGATACCACGCAACCAGCAATTCGAGTGATTCGGCCACACCAGTTCGATGCCAATACGCCTCAGACACCAGGGATGCAGCGCGTAGCAGCTATCTCACATGAACTGGCCGGTTCACAAGGTATCTGGGCCGGAGTGACCATCGTTGCCCCCAATGTCGCTAGTGGCGTTCATCATCACGGCGAACTAGAGACGGTGATCTACGTGGTCTCAGGGCATGGACGCATTCGCTGGGGTGAACATATGCAGTTCTCAGAGGATGTGGAAGCAGGCGATTTTATCTATGTGCCACCCTTCGTGCCACATCAGGAGATTAATCCTTCAAAGGATACACCCTCTCAATGGGTAATTGTGCGTAACGCGCAAGACCCCATCGTCGTTAATCTCGAACCCTTCAACACCGAACAACAAAGCGGAACGGATGCAACACATTGATCTCAGGCATAGGTACCAGGCATGATAGATTGATCTCGACAATTGCCGTATAATCTTATGGACGCAAGAGAACAACATATTCACAATCTATTTTTCGTCATAGGGAGATGCTTTCATGCTTGGCAATCGCGCTATCCGTATATTGTTTCTTATCGCACTCTGTCTCAGTTTTCTCCTTGTCGCCTGCAATACTGCATCCACTACTCCGCCATCGCGTGCGAAAGTTAAACAGGTGACACCAACGGCGACCAGCACACCCATTGCGACACAATTACTCACACCCCTACATCCCACTACAACGTTACCTGTGCCACCTACGCAAACAGCTTGTCCGCCCTCTAATGCGGGACGTGCGATGATTACCGCGCCACTCGTGCTTGGCACCCACCCTATGATCGTCTATGCACATAATATCGGTACCTATGATAACCCCACCAGCGCGGAACTGTTACGCTACGATGTCACTACCGGGCAAACCGAGAAATTGTTGAGCGTCCAGAAGGCCAGTATCTATCAAACACAGATTTCAGAGGATCACCAATGGGTTCTTTTTACTATCGTCACAGGCGCAAAGAACCGCGTTACTGAACTACAAATGGTGCGCCTGGATGGTCAGGGCTTGCAGACACTCTATTGCGCACCGAGCTACGGTATCCAACACGCGCTCTGGTCGCCGACAGAACAGTTTATTGCCTTCTATAACATGGTCAACAATCATGGCACCATCTTTGTGTTAAATACCACGACTGGCTTTGTACAAACCACACTTACCATGCCACATACCATAGGGGCTGTCATTCATACCTGGCAAGACCCAACGCACCTGATTCTGAGCGATACCGCAACCGATACCACCTTCGGATACATCTATCTGCTGGATGTCACACAACCCAATCAGCAATACAGCAACCTGGACATCACGCTGCAACAGCAATACGGAGATTTTGATAGTCTGACCACTAGCACAGGTTCTCAACTGATTATTAGCTATGGTGGTTGCAACAATAGTCAGTGTACCGGACCAAGCAGTATTAAAGAGAAAGCCATTAATAGCACCATACAGCACACTATTTACAATAGCAATCTCTACGACGTGATTCAAGTACGTGCTATTAATCAGCACAGCCTGCTTTTCATCATTGGCAATACTGATACTGGCAACGCATCCAGCGATACAAGCCAGAATGGTCTGTGGAAAATCAATAGCGATGGCAACGGATTGACACGCCTGTTGCCCACGACGCCAAGCGAGTACAGTTTCTTCAACTACAACACACAAGGCGTCGGCTCCAACATCTCACAGAATGGTACGATGTATGCGTTGCAAATTAACAGCTTCAAGCCTGATGGCACCCAGGTCAATACGCTTGTCTATGGCTCATTAAATG
>JAJZEJ010000870.1 GCA_021828635.1 Chloroflexota bacterium | reverse complement strand
GTACGTGGCTATACGCCGGGACGCTTTTCCTTCAATGTCAAGGGCGGACGCTGCGAGGCATGCAAGGGTGAAGGCATTGTGCGTATCGAGATGAATTTCCTGCCCGATGTCTATGTGCCATGTGAGGTCTGTAAGGGCAAACGCTACAACCGTGAGGCGCTGGAGATACACTACAAAGGCAAAAGCATCGCCGATGTGCTGGATATGACCATCGAAGAGGCTACCACGTTCTTCGAGAATGTTCCCTCGGTCTATAACAAGATCAAGACGCTCAACGATGTGGGTCTGGGCTATATGCGCATGGGCCAACCTGCCACCACGCTCTCCGGCGGCGAAGCGCAACGTGTCAAATTAGCGACCGAACTTTCACGCCGTGCCACTGGTCGCACGCTCTACATTCTGGATGAGCCAACAACGGGCTTGCATTTCGCCGATATTGATCGCCTCTTACAGGTTTTGCAGCGATTAGTCGATAGCGGCAACACGCTGGTCATCATCGAGCATAATCTGGATGTGATTAAGAGCGCCGATTGGCTGATTGACCTGGGGCCAGAGGGCGGCGATGCCGGTGGTCAGATCATCGCGCAGGGAACGCCGGAGGAGATCGCAGAGAATGACCGCTCCTACACCGGTCACTTCCTCAAACGTCTCTTTTCAGAAGAGGCTGCCCGCCATGCTACCCATCATGCCAGTGAAGCCGTCGTCTCGTAGGGGCGTGATTCATCACGCCCTGTATTCAGCGAACATTCAGCAAATTTCTCTTGTTTCTTCAGCCAACACCTCTATACTCAGGAATGTGGAGAGCGTAAACACAACAATCTCCACACATAATACTGAAAAACTGGTATGTATAGAGGAGCAAGTCACAAGAATATGCTGAAGAATTTGAGAAGACGTTGGGTGATGATTCCCACGCTGGTTGTCGCACTACTCGCGGCCATTGTTGGTGTAGCCATTGCTGTCAGTAGCGCCTATGCCTCTGGTGCTAGTGGTACACCAACACCTACCGCCAGCAGCACGAACGGAGCTGGTCTACGCGGTGGTTATGGACATGGACCCTGGGGCAGACCTGGTCCGCGTGGTCATGGACCGGGCAGATTGAAGGTGCTGAGTGTCAGTGGGTCGCAGATTGTGGCCGAGGGACCGAACAGCCAGAAGGTCACGATCAAAGTTTCGTCTAGCACGACCTATATGCGTGCTGGTCAGAAGGTCAGTGAGAGCGCCATTGCGAAAGGTGACACGATTGGAGTGATGGGAACACGCAACAGCGATGGGACAATCTCGGCCAGCCAGGTAATGATTGCGTTGCCGGGCTACAACGGCACGATCAGCGCCATCAGTGGCGATACCATCACGGTGAAGGATGTACGCACGGGTGCGACGCACAAAATTGAGGTCAATAGTAGCACAAAGTATGCCTCTGGCCCCCAGTCGTCCTCAACGCTCTCGCTGAACAGTCTCAAAGTTGGTGAAAACATTCACGCCGAGGGTATGTTGAACAGCGATGGCACACTGACAGCCAGCCTGGTTGCCCTTGCTCCGGCGCATCCCTTTAGTCCACCGGCTGGTGGTCCTGGTTGCCCTGGCATGAAAGGCTCTTCATCGGCAAAGAGTACCGCGACTCCTGCCACGAAATCCACTACCACATCCAACTCGTAACAGCGTATAATAGTGCTATAAAGACCGACCACCTTCGTAGGGGCGTGATTTATCACGCCCCTGTTTCACTATATATACAAACCAGATTTTTGTGCCTCTCGTTTAGAACGGGTGTAGTGCAATGGAAAATACAACAGAAAATACGAAAAGTGATGGCGTAGCACGTAAGATGACGGCGCTAATTGTAGATGATGAGACGCATATCATCGATTTTTTGCGTATGGGTTTTGAATATGAAGGTTTTTATGTTGCGGTGGCGCAAACGGGGCCAGAGGCGCTGAAGATGGCTGCATCAGTGCGCCCTGATATTATTGTGCTGGATGTTATGTTACCTGGTATAGATGGCTTTGAGGTGATGCGCCAGTTGCGTGTGCATGGCGATGTAGCGATTATAATGCTTACGGCCAGAGAGGATATCGATGATCGTGTGACCGGCCTGGACCTGGGAGCCGATGATTATGTGACCAAACCGTTTGCTTTCAAGGAGCTAATTGCACGGGTGCGTGCTGTACTCAGGCGCTATGGCAAGACCGCGGGCGATCTGCTTTCGTTTCAAGGTATCACGTTGGACCGCACCTCGCGTCTCATCACTGCTCATGGCTTGCCGATAGAACTGACGCCACGTGAATTTGACCTGTTAGAGTTCTTCTTGATGCATCCACGTCAGGTTTTGACGCGCGATATTATTCTGGCCCGCGTCTGGGGTTATAATTATGTCGGTGATGATAATATTATCGAAGTTTATGTGCGGCATCTGCGTGAGAAACTGGATGACAATCCGCCTCGCCTGCTCCAGACGGTGCGCGGTGTGGGCTATGTGCTACGCGGATAATAGAAGGCAAAGGACGGTGGAGCATGCAGCGACTACAACTATCGGGGGCGCGTATCCCCATTCGCTGGCGGCTTGCGTTGACCTCTTTTGCCCTGCTCGTGCTGATGTTGAGCATTCTCGGCGTTTTCATCTCGTTGATCGTTGAACAGACCCTTTTATCCAACGAGGCCATTGCCTTACGTGATGAGGCGCGGTTGATTGCTGGCGCTGTACAGGGGCGCGGTCCTTCGCTCTTCTTTCCGCCACAACAACCGCCGAACTTTCCTGGGCTTAATCATGGCCCCGGACAATCGCATCCACCACAAAATTTAACTCATTTCGATGCACTCCTGCTCTTGCGTTTGAGCGATACCAATACAGATGTTAGCATCCTAACTCCTGATGGCACTGTGCTGACTTCGAGTGCCACTCTCAATGATCCTAATATTCCGCCGACGGTCCATCTTAGTCTAGATCAGGTGCAGCAGGCGCTTTCATCCTCACAAAACTTTAACAGCTATATGCTGCGTATTGATAGCAAGAAAGAGCGGCAATTAATTGTCCTGGTACCAATTGTAGATAATCAGCAGACGGTGGCTATCTTACAGATTGGGACGCGCACCGCCCTGATCGACCGTTCGGTGAGCGAGGTGCGCTGGTTGTTGATTCTGGGCATCACTGCCGCTATTGTCATCGCGGCAGCTCTCACGTTGCCACTGGTAGGGGCCGCGCTGCATCCTCTGGTAGTGATGGAACGCACCAGCCGTCAGATCGCCGAAGGTGATCTCTCGCTGCGCCTGGATGTGCCGCCGACCAGCGATGAGATCGGGCGTTTGGCGCGTTCGTTCAATCGCATGGTAGCGCGTTTAGAGGCGGCATTTACGCGCCAAAAGCAGTTTGTCTCTGATGTTTCGCACGAACTACGCACACCTCTAACCGTGCTGAGTGGGAGCCTGGAGATGCTGTTGCTGGGAGCCAATCAAGGTGATGAAGAGGCGGCGCGTCGTCTGTTACGCAGCATGTACGCCGACGTTGGGCGTTTGCAACGCCTGGTCGCGGACCTGCTCGTATTGGCACGCATCGACGAGGGGCGCATGGTGCTGCGCAAGAATGTCGTCGATGTACGTGCTTTATTGGAAAAGACTTATGAGCAAGCAATGCAATTAGAGCGCGGACAGGTGATACGCCGCCAGATTGAGGAGAATCTGCCAAAGATACTTGGTGACGCTGATCGCCTGCAACAGGTGCTGTTGATCGTGGTCGATAATGCTATCAAGTTCACACCGCCAGATGGTTCGATTGAACTGCTCGCTCGCAGTGAACATGCCACCTCTGTCATCATTGAGGTGCGCGATAGTGGCGTTGGTGTTGCCGCTTCGGCTCTGCCCTATATCTTTGATCGCTTCTATCGTGCCGATGCCTCGCGCACACGCTTAGAACACGAGGCCAAAAAGCAAGGTGGCAACGGTCTTGGCCTGGCAATTGCCCGCGAACTGGTGTTGGCACACGGCGGCGAGATCACCATGAGCAGCAAAGAGGGCGCGGGTACGACGGTGACGATTCGTTTACCTGCTACTATCCCCATAAAAGATGTGACTCCATCCCGATAAAGAGATTTTTTTCATCGATAAACAATTTTTATGATTTTTACTAACTGCTTATGGCGGCCTTTCCCCTATACTCAGCAGGATGCCATCAAAATTATCAAAGCAGGAATTGCCAAAGGAGGTAAAAATATGAGTTCATATGTGCTTGGTTTTCAGGACATTGACAAAACAAAACTCATGGTTGTGGGGGGGAAAGGCGCGAACCTGGGGGAACTATCCAGGATTGAAGGAATACGCGTACCAGATGGCTTTTGTATCTCTACTAAAGCCTTTGAAAGAATCATTGGGGGAGCGCCGTTAATGAACGCATTACTTGAGCAGTTATCGCTTCTCAAGGTGGAAGACCGGGATAAAATCGGTGAACTTAGCGGTGAGATTCGCAGGGTCATCGAAGGGATAGCCATCCCTCAAGACATTCATGAAGAGATCGCCGACCTCCTCTCCAGGCTTGATGAAAAAAATGCCTATGCAGTACGATCCAGCGCAACAGCAGAGGATTTACCGACGGTTTCTTTTGCAGGCCAGCAGGATACGTATCTGAACATTATCGGAAAGGAAGCAATCCTCAAGCATATCAGCAAGTGCTGGGCATCGTTATTTACCGAGAG
>JAJZEJ010000647.1 GCA_021828635.1 Chloroflexota bacterium | reverse complement strand
ATGTATCGCTGCCATCTTATCTGTCCATTGCTTGACCGTCTGCCAGGGATTCCCGTAGGGATTCTGCGCTTGCTGTGGTCCTTGTGGTCCTTGTGGTCCTTGTGGTCCCATCGGTGGCGCTTGATACCCAGCACGATTCATAGCCATCATCTTGCCTGTCCACTGTTTGACCGTCTGCCAGGGATTCCCATAGGGATTCTGCGCTTGCTGTGGTCCTTGCGGTCCTTGTGGCCCCATCGGTGGCATAGAACGCTGTGGGTTCTGCGGTCTTTGCGGCCACTGTTGTGGTGGCTGTGGTCCTTGCGGGATGGGCGGATTTTGTGGCATCGGTGAATAGGGATTATAGCCCTGACTCTGGTCTGGCGTCGGTGAATATTGCGGCGATTGCGGCGGAGCCATCGGCTGCTGTGGCTGCTGTGGCGACTGCGGAAAAGGTTGTTGTGGAGTATATGGCTGCTGTTGGCGATAATCATGTAAAAGACTGCCAGTACGAGAGGGCGCATTCTTATTTATAGGTTGATTAGGTTGATTTGGATCAGGTTGTTGGGGTGGCTGTTGATTCCATATATTACTCATAAGCAATTTTTCCTCTTTAATAAAGCAAACCCACAGGTCACGCACGAACAAATTGCATCTCTCGCATAGAAAGAACGCTCTCTCACGCTCCTTTTCAGCACGCAATCTTTATCACTTTCTATCCACTACATCAAGCGTGACCAGTAGCGAACTTTCCTGGCGATACAATGTGCTTCATCTGCCTGTTTCTACGGATAAGTAGAGCAGAGATTAACACATTGGCCCAATTGGGTCATACTTTTGTACCTTTTCGCCACACTGTTTACCAACCTGCCCTATCCTACTACTTTTCTACCCATTATGTCGAACGACGCCCCGCCCACATACGGACGCGGTGAGATTGACATTGGGCGGGTCAACGGTCTAAACTAGCCATAGCACACAGTGTTATTTTAGAAATTTTTTGTGAGATGAAATGAGAGTATTGCTATGACCACATACACTGTACATGAAGTCATCGAACTTAGCGGACACATTATCGATTCGTGGACATTGCCGCGCGTCTGGGATGCCATTATGGATCGCGGCGGCAATTTCGCGGTCGAGGAGATGCGTATTGGTGTGCATAAAACAGATGCCAGCTATATGCGTATGAAGGTTGAGGCTCCCGATGAGGAGACGTTAGATCGCATCCTTTCGGAGTTGCAGCAGTTTGGCGCGGTAATTATGGATGCCGACGATATCCACATGGCGGTTGTCGAACAGGACGGCGTCTTGCCACCCAAATTCTATTCCACGACCAACTTGCCGACAAAGATACGCCTGCACGGTCAATGGTTGCCGGTCGAAGATATTGAGATGGATGTGGCAGTCGTTATCGATACGACACATAACCGTGCATATTGTAAGCCAATGCACGATGTCAAAGTTGGCGATCAAGTCGTAGTTGGACATGGTGGCATTCGTGTACTACCTTTTGAGCGCGGACGTGAGCGCGAATCTTTCGCCTTCATGCAAAGTAGCGTCTCCTCGGAGAAGGTCAAAGTGCTAGCAATTCACGAGATTGCGCGGCAGATGAAAGAGACGCACGATGGTGGTGGCAAAATTCTCTTCGTGCTAGGGCCGGCAGTGATTCACACCGGCGCTGGTCGCTACGTTGCTGAACTGCTGCGGCGCGGCTACGTGCAGGTCATTTTTGGCGGCAATGCCATTATTACGCATGATGTCGAGTCGGCGCTTTTCGGCACCTCGCTCGGCGTGGACCTGCGCACCGGTGAACAGGTTGAAGGTGGACATCGTAACCACTTGCGTGCTATCAATGCCATCCGCGCTGTCGGTTCAGTGGAGAAAGCTATTGAAGTCGGTTTGCTCAAAGATGGTATTACCTACGATGCTATCAAGCATCATGTGCCGATGGTGCTGGCCGGTTCGATCCGCGATGATGGCCCTATGCCGGGCGTTATCAGCGATATGCAGGAGGCACAAAAACGCATGCGCCAGGAGTTGAAGGGCGTCGAAATGGCGATTATGGTGGCCTCAATGCTCCATGCTATCGCTACTGGCAACTTGCTTCCCGCCACCGTGCGTACCGTGGTAGTTGACATCAATCCGGCAGTCGTCACGAAGCTAGCTGATCGCGGCACCTTCCAAGCTGCCGGTCTTGTCACAGATGCCGAACTTTTCTTGCGTGAACTGCTAGAGGCGCTTTCTTTGCTCGAAAACGCTATCAATACGAAATAAACATGCTGTAGGGACCGATTGATCACGTCCGTCCTGTTTTTCGTGTCGGGCGCGTCGGGTACATGGATCAATGGGGTTTGTTCGTGCGTTCACCCATCCTGGTTCTACGGGGTACGGCGGACGCGATCAATCGGTCCCTACGGTTTCGCGGGCAACGTTCCCATCTGAAAACCGGATGGGACGCTCATGTTCCACATAGAATTGGGTACTTGCGTGGGCAAAAGCAACCTGAACGTCTGATAGATAGGCGTATTATTGCTATTCAAAACGTTAACAGGCATGTAGTCCTTCCCTAGCAGCATCGTGAGATTGTTAGCACAATGCACACGATACACCTGCTGTCCATTAAACATCATCATCCCCATATAGTTCGCCGTGTTGGATTGTAGCTCATACTTCAGTTCATTTAGATTAAACATAGATTCATCAACAGCCCAGTTGTTGGCATTCCATTGTGCGACGTGATGCATCATATCCAAGCCAAGCGCGTCGTGAGCATCGCTGACCATCACGACATCCAGCGAATTGCCCATCACCGTCTCGACATTCATAGCCTTGTTGCTGGTATTATAGTAGGTCGTCACACTATATTTCTGCCCTTGCTTATCTACACCGTTCTGCACTTCGTATAGCACATAGCCGGTCCAGGTCACGCTGGCTGGTAACAAGAAGGCACGCTGCGGTGAATTTGACTCACGTGTAAAGTACAGTACAGCGAAGAGGGCGCAAACAATGACGGCTGCCGCCGCTATTAGTCCACCGACACGCAATGGTCCCCGCTTGCTGGCAGCTGGTGCGCGTAGTGTACGTGGCAAAGGTTGTGGGCGCAAAGGTCGCATCGCGGGGTGGGCTGGCTGACTACTACTCCGACTACGGGCAGCGATTGCCGCCAGTACTGCCTGATCAACTCGCGCCGAGGGTGCGGATACTGGTAAAGCAGTCATAGCATGACTGACATTTTCGTAGAGATAGTGTTCTCCCATACAGGCAGCACAGATTCGTAGATGCTGCATGACCAATTCGCGCTGTTCATCGTTTAGATCAGACCAGATAGCCAAATAGAGGCGAACAGTATAGCAGACTTCACGGCTAATGATTTCAGGATGGGACAGTGGGGGAAGAGAGATTTCGTTCATCGGACGTTCTCCTGTTTTCCAGCACTTTCCTGGTTAATACGTCGATATTGTTCCGCGAACATTTTCTTGGCCCGCGAGATACGTGTTGCCGCCGCATTAGGCGAGATACCGACAACCGTAGCCACTTCCTGGTAAGGAATGCCCTGTGCCGCATTGAGTACCAGCACTGTGGCATATTCTATTGGAATACTTTGTAGAGCCTGGCGAATATGTTCACGCTCGGCAATCTCTGGAATACCGCCGCTATGCGCCAGGATTGCCGACATATCATCGTTCAATGTATCTTCACCCTGCTCATCCTGGTGGATACGCAACGTCAACGGCCACCAGGAGATACGCTTGCGACGACGTAAAATATCGACACACAGGTTCGTCGCAATGCGATAGAGCCAGGGCGAGAGGTGTTCGCGCTCATGCAAACCATCCCAGGAGGTGCAGGCACGCACAAAAACCTCCTGCGTCACATCGTCGGCATCTTCCTGATTACCGAGCAGACGATAAATATAGGAATGGATGGGACGCCGGAATTGCTCGTATAGTGCGGTTAGCGTCAATGCGACCTCGCTACCAGCCATTGACGTACCCGCTCTTGCCGCGAACCCCCTGCCATCCGCGCGTGGTGGTTCCGCAGATTTATCCAGTGTCATTCTGGCAGATCGATCCTCTCTTCGTTCGCTCATTCCTGGTTGCAAAACAGCAACCATATTCACGCTATGCAAAGCCTGCGCAGAAGCTATCTCGCTCTCCGTATATCGCTCGTTTTGCACCCATGTTTGTAGTATACCAGGAATGACGACAGAATAGAACATGTTAGCCAGAACCTCCACCATTCAAAATTATTGTGTCAAACAGGCTTCTTTATAAGAATGATCTACGCCATACCACGAACAAGCATCCCTGCTTTTACAGAAGCTCTCTAGTCAAAACAATGGCCTCATCCCCAACGGCGTTGTGGGATGAAGCCATTGTTTTGACTATAAGAAGCTATTCTAGCGCCTCAAGCAGCATATCACCTTCTTCGGGGCTGATGCGGCCCTCGGCGATCATACGCAGAATGGCCTCGCGCTCCTGCTCCGGCGTGGTCGCACGCTTCTCCGGCTGACTCGCATTCGGCGTGGCAGGCACTTCGGGCGCGTTGCGCTCCTGTTGCGCTTGCTCAGAGGTTGCCGATTGCGTAAACGGCGGCATCGGTGGCGTGGGAGGATGTGGTGGCATCGGTGGCATCGGTGGCATCGGTATCTTGAGATTGCTCAAAGCTTGTTCGACCGCTTCCATCGCGCCTTGCACACCATCAGTGGCGGCGCGTTGCGCC
>JAJZEJ010000560.1 GCA_021828635.1 Chloroflexota bacterium | reverse complement strand
CCGATCTTGGCTGTCCCTGTTGCGCTCCCCACGGATTGACCTGTTGCCCCTGGGCATCCGCGCCCCAAGCAGCCTGCTGTCCTGGCTGGCCTTGTTGCGCTCCCCACGGATTGGCCTGTTGCCCTTGTTGCGGCTGACCCCAGCCACCAGCCTGTTGCCCCCAAGCATCAGCCTGACCAGCCATACCACCCATAGCCGGTTGGCCCCAGGGTTGCGCACCGGCCTGTCCCTGGCCTTGCGCTTGCATCTGCGGTTGCCAATTACTGGCACTATTCGCCGCATTCGCATCAGATGCCTTCTTCTTGTTGCCACGCAGCAAGAAAACAGCACCACCCGCAATAACCGCCGCTAGCACAAGGCCAGCAACAACAATAATAATCGGCTTAACAGGAAGAGCTGCAATCACTATTTGTTCATACATATTATTCACCCCTCTGATCGTAGGAGCGACTTACTTTCATTCCCCTACCTGATACCTGTAATAAACAACAGTCAGCGTAATTCAAAACGCACCTCGACACTGCCAAAACGTAGTACATCTCCATCTTTTAGCGTCTGCTCCTCATGTGGTGCCAGGATTACCCCATTCAAACGTGTTTTGTTCAAAGCATTAAGGTCTTCAACAGTATAGACACCATGCTTACTACGAACATGGGCATGACGCCGCCCGACCGTCTTATCCGCCAGATGAATCTGCGGGTAGATACCAAGCGTTGGGTCTTTCCGCCCTACAACCATAAGTTCTCCTTTGAGGGGGATACTTTCTCCACTAGAGAGAACTATCATATACGCCTCTTTTTGCGGAGCCTGCGCTATACCACGCCCTCTGCCAGCTCCCCCTATAGCTGGTCGCAAGTCAGATGCAGGGATACCTGGGTTCTCACGCATCTGCTCTTGTAGCCGCTCCAGTGCGGCCATAAATTCCTGGGGGGTTGCATAACGATCCGTAGGTTGCTTTGCCATCGCCTTCTGTATAAATTGATCCAACTCTATGGGCAGGTCGGGACGCAATTGACAAAGAGATGGAATCTTTTCATTCATATGCTTGATGACAATATCGACAGCTGTGTCACCTTCATAGGGAGGCTTGCCCGCAAGCATCTCAAACAAAACAGCAGCTACAGAATAGAGGTCCGAGCGCGTATCAGCCGAGCGCCCGCTTTCCGCCTGCTCCGGCGAAATATAGTAGGCTGTTCCCATAAAAACATTTGACTGCGTCAACGTCACTGTCTCGCGCCCACGCGCCAGACCAAAATCTGTGATCTTCACCACATCGTGTGTATTCACCAGAATATTTTGTGGTTTGATATCGCGGTGGACCACGCCTTGCTTGTAAGCCGCGTCCAGCCCTTCCGCGATCTGATGCGTATAATTCAGTGCCTGTGCCAGATCGGATAGCCCGCCGTTATACATATAATATTTTAAGTTTTGCCCATCAATATAGTCCATTATGATGTAATGCATGGTAGTCTCATCACCATAATCGCTAATGCGTACAATATGGGCATCGTTGAGATTCAGCAGAATATGCGCCTCACGTTGAAAACGTGCTAGAAGTTCATCGTTATCCGAGAGTTCAAGATGCATGACTTTCACAGCGTAAATGCGATTGTTCTCAAGGTCACGAGCAACATAGACCGTAGCAAAACTGCCACGCCCTCGTTCATCGATTAATTTGTAGCGACCCTTAATGACACGTCCTGTCAGGTCACTCTGCATGGATTGAACTCCTTCTTAAAAAAGGATATCGTCAGCCGCTCCATTATACACCATCTGCTGAGTAGTGTCATGGTAACACATATTTTATCAGGCTGCATTCCCCCTCTTGTTCTAAGAACGCGAGACTATCAACAAAGGGCTATGCTATGGGTAGAGAGTCCTATGCAAACACCTATTAATTGGATTGACACCTGGGCTATATAGACGTATATACTCTTCTTTATAGAAGTACGCAAAGTATAGCCGCTTAGTTGTAGAAGTGCTATGCTGTGCTTCACAGTTAGCGCGTTTCTTTTTTACAAGGATGAAATAACTATGATCCGTGGCATTTTGCTCGATATCGATGGAGTCTTGCATCTTGGCATGCAGCCCATCCCTGGTGCGGCCCAGACGCTACAACAATTGCGTCAACAGGGCTACCATATCTGTTTTGTCACCAATACCACCATCCACTCGCAAACCACACTGGCGCAACGTCTGCAACAGATCGGCCTGCCCGTCTCCCAGGAAGACTTACTGACTGCGCCCGTGGCGACCGCCGAGTACATCCGTCAGCATCACGCAGGTCAACGCTGCTGGGTGCTAACCAAAGGCGACACAGCCGCCGACTTCGCCGGTATTGAGTTGGTCGATGCACAATCCACAGCTGATGTCGTTGTCATTGGCGGAGCCGAAGAACTGCTGACCTATGACGCCATGAATCATGCCTTTCGCCAGATCATGAACGGCGCAACCCTGTTAGCCATGCACAAAAATCTCTATTGGAAGACCGCTACAGGCTTACAACTGGATAGCGGCCCCTTTGTCGCCGCGCTCGAACTGGCGGGCGGGCAAAAAGCCGTTGTGCTTGGCAAACCAGACCGCGCCTTTTTTGAGCAGGCACTACGCAAGCTTGGCGTAACGCCCATTGAAGCCATCATGGTCGGCGATGACATCGAAAATGATGTCGGAGCGGCCCAAAACGCGGGTATGCAGGGCATTCTGGTCTGCACCGGCAAACACAACGCCAACTCGCCTCTGCTGGAGCGCGTTCATCCCACCGCCATTTTACCCTCACTAGCCGAGCTTCCAGCGTATCTCAGCACTTCATCAGCAACACCTTAAAATTGCCCATACCAGCAGGGTCAGTCAGGGCCACGACGCGGTTACGCAGATTATACCATTGTAGCAAGGCAATCTGGCCCTGATTGCTGGCTCGTGCGCTATCTACCGCCGCAAAGTCGCTCTGGCGCATCTGCATTAACTCATCCTGGATACCCATCTGCTCCAGCCACACCTGCTGTGTCGTATACGCATGCAGGCGCAATCCCTGGCGTCGTCCCTCATCGATCAAGGCGCTGAAATTGACATGCGCGGTAATATCCTGCGCACCAGGGCGCGACAATGGGCGATCAGTCAGTTGATGCTTGAAATAGCTCATCAGCGTGCCATGCCGACGATCAGGGGTATAGAGGGCGCGAGCTTTCTCGCCGTAGTCAATCGTCAGCAAAAAACCATGTCGTTTGCGATGAGTAGTACTTTTGGTCAATACGGCGGCACTGCGACGCATCCAACGCACTGCTTCAAGGTTGATCTCAGCCCGCCAACCATCGGGAAAAGTGCGCCACGCAATTTTCCACTGGTCAAGATAATCAGCCAATGCAGGGCTACTCAAGTCAGAGAGAACCTCATACAATTGCCCTTGTTCCTCGCTCACGTAGACCTCGTAGAGCTGTTGCTCTCGCACCTCAACCAAATGAACGGGAAAGGCATCTACCAGTTCATTCGAGAGCAGAACCGAGGGTTGTAGCGTCTCACCTTCGCCCATCAGCGCATCCTGGCCGAAGCGAATATCCTCAGTATGGTAATCGAGCGCAACCGCGAAATCACTACGCTGCTGTTCCGCCCAGCTCTGTATCTCCTGCGCTAGTGTACCACGCCCGGAACCCTGCTCTAACACGGTAAAGTGAGCCGGACGCTTGAGCATTTCCCAGCATTGCACTAACTGACGCGCCATGCAATGCGCAAAGATCGGCGAGACATCGCTGCTGGTGAAATAATCGCCTTCCCAGCCCATACGCGCCGGTCCGGTTACATAGTAGCCATAAGCGGGTTCATAGAGCGTCATACGCATATAGTCGGCGAAAGGAATTGCGCCCTCACGCCGAATCCGTTCAACAATCAATGCCTGCAATGCTGTATTCATAGGGGTCGGCATCCTTATGCTGCGCCAAAGTTGATGATGAGCAGGTCGAGGGCCATTTCGGGTGTCATGCGGCTTCGTTTCAGAGCCGCATCGGTCTCCAGCAGTTGCCGATACGCCTTCTCCAATTGTGGCATGTTAAAATTGCCAACCTGACGCATGGCCTTCTCGACGATAAAAGGAGCCAGACCGGTTGTGGAGGCGATCTGTCCCGAACGCATACCCTTCTGCGCCAGTTCTTTGACCAGCAACAAAGAACGCACCTGCGAGGTGATCGTACCCATTAATTTGATCGGTGGCTCACCATCTGAGAGCAGGTCATGCAGAATATTGAGAGCTTGCTTGCGATTGCGCTGCGCCAGTGCGTCGGTCAGATCAAAAATACGTGCCTCTTGCACCTGCGCGGAAAGCCGCCGTACCACATCGGTGGTAATCGTTGCGTTCACACCAACGAAGGTTGCCATCTTATCCAACTCGTTAGCCAGCATGCGTGGGTTACTACCAATAAAGTTCGCTAGCAAGCTTACCGCGTCGGGATTGATCTTGACATTGCTGGCTTTAGCACGGCGGGCAATCCAGTTTTCCAGTGCCGCGCCCTTTGGCACCATGCTCTGGATGACCTTGCCATACTTGCCAGCTGCCTTCACAAGCGGATTCGCGGCATCCAACGCCTCATCGACGAGCAGAATCAGAATCGTACTCTCAGGCATAGTAGCGACATGTTCGGACAGCGTTTTCTCGAAGGCTGCACGGGTGGGCGGACCACTTTTGGCGCTTTTCTTGCCGCGCTTGCCTTTATTCCCCTTCGCCTCAGCCTCA
>JAJZEJ010000700.1 GCA_021828635.1 Chloroflexota bacterium | reverse complement strand
TTAAGAGCGCGATGCTCAGTAGCGTTGTCAATGTAATCAGTAGCGTATAGCGCCCGCCAGCAGTTATCTCCTGTGCATCATGCAGCGAGAGACGTATCCCTGCTCTGTTCGGAGCCAGTAGGATTGAAAGTCCCAGAATGATCGTCAAATTGTAGATATTTGAGCCGACAATGATACCCAGACCCACCGTAAAGGCTTTACCAGCGATTGCCACAGTAGAGGCGATATAATTAGGAATATTAGCTCCTAATGCGCTCAGCAGGCTCAGCACGCTGGGCGAGAGGCCAAAGAGATCGCAAAGTAGTTCTAATCGCGTGGTAAACCAGGCCGCGGCTCCCATTGCGAGTAGCAGTGAAGCAAGAAAGGCCACGAGTGCCGGTAGTAGTGCCAGGTGGGACGGAAGAAAATCCATGCTATGTGGGTGTCTCCTTGTCGGGTACGCTCATCTATTACCGAGGATACGGTAATTAGCAAGGCTTGTCAAGTCTGCTCTAAGGAGACCCATGCCTGATATTACAACGACTGTGCGTATTATAACTATTTTGTTGCTTATCGCATTAATAACTATCTTGCTGATGCGCCGTCTTTCTGTACCTTATACGTTGGGGCTGGTTATTGTTGGGCTAATTATCAGCTTCTTTGGTGTGCGCTTCAATATTAATTTCCAGCTCGACCCTAATCTGGTTCTCTTTGTCTTTCTGCCTCCTTTGATTTTTGAGGGAGCCTGGTCTGTTTCAGTGCAACAGTTATTGCGTAACTGGCGTGTCATCTTTAACCTGATCGGGCCGGGCTTAGTGTTGGAACTACTGCTGATCGCGCTACCTCTGCATTTTTTTCTCGATCTAGGCTGGCTTTCCGCGTTGCTTCTCGCTTCTATCCTGACACCAACGGATCCGATAGCTGTGTTAGGACTCCTCCGACAGATGCACGTCAATACTCAGCTTGCTACGATTATCGAGGGCGAAAGTCTGCTCAATGATGGCATTGCCGGTTCCCTCTACCAGGTCTTTCTGGCCCTTCTACTCACCTCATCGCATACTCAACAACAAGGTAGCATACAAATCTGGTTACAAGGGTTGGGTATTTTTCTTTTGCAGGCTGGAGGAGGTGTTTTGCTGGGTGTGTTGATCGGCTTCGCCGTGAGTCGCTTTGTCAAACGGCTAGATGAGCCATTGATTGAGACAACAATCACGATTGTCGCGGCCTACGGTAGCTACCTGCTGGCCGATGATCTCCATGCATCTGGTATCGTGACCGTGGTGCTGGTTGGCCTGATTCTTGGCAGCTATGGACGCAAAGCTAGCATGTCAGAACACTCAAAGGAGGCCATAGAAACCTTCTGGAGTACCATTGCTTTCATAGCCAACGCTCTACTTTTCCTACTCGTCGGTTTTCAACTCGATCCGTTCTACTTTCTTTCAACACCAGAACCATTAGCGCTTTTAATCGCGGCAGGCGTCACTATTGTGTTAGTACTGCTGGCACGCTTGATTATCATCTTCATGCTGCCAGGTTCCTTAGCACAAAAAGAGGGAATGCGTGTCTCTTCATGGCGCTTTATCATCTTCTGGAGTGGGCTACGTGGCGCACTTTCGCTGGCGCTGGTGCTGGCACTTCCGCTCAATCTACCCAAACGCGATATGCTGGTGTTTTCGACCTATGCTGTTATTCTCTTCTCTCTGCTCGTTCAGGGTTTGAGCTTGCGCACCATTCTCAGGCATCTACCCTCGGTACGTGCTTGAGGACATGAGATCGTAGCCTGGTGCTATAATGGGGCATCAATACGAATACCACTGATGGAAGGATAGGTCAACGCATGACAACACATACAGGTTCCAGCAACGCACCGCAAGCTCCCCAGAAAGCATATCGTTCGCGTATTGGTTTAGTGGCTGACTCGCCGAATTTTCCTTCGGAATGGGATACTGTCGTTGAGAAGGTCAAGATAGCCGATGAGCTTGGCTTCGACTCGGTCTGGTTGGGCGAGTCGTGGGGCTATGAACTCTTCACCTCGATGGGTGATCTGGTACGCGCCACGAAACGCATTAAGGTTGGCGCGGGTATCGCCAATATTTTTTCACGAACGCCAGCCCTGATCGCCAGCACCGCCGCCACGCTAGACGAACGCTCCGGTGGGCGCATCATTCTCGGTCTCGGTCCCTCCGGTGCCAACGTTATCGAACACTGGCACGGCCTCAAGTTCGAGAAGCCGTTGAAACGTACCCGTGAATATGTCGAGATCATCCGTATGATTCTGCGTGAGGAGAAGTTGGTCTATCACGGCGAGTTCTTCAATCTTGAGCGTGGCTTCAAATTGCGCTTTAAGCCGCTCCGCGCCGACCTGCCTATCTATATTGCCGCGATGGGGCCAAAGAACGTCGTGCAGTCTGGCGAGATTGCTGATGGCATTCTGCCGGTTTATTGGCCTGGCAACAAATGGGGCGAGTTACGTGCGCAACTGGACGAGGGTTCACAAAAGACTGGACGTGCGCCGCATAGTACTGTTATCGCGCCCTATCTCACAACTGTTATCCTGCCAGAAAACGTTGATGACGCGGCACGTGCCAAAGCCCGCCTTAAAGCCGCTGAGCCACTGGCCTACTATATTGCTCGCATGGGCGTCTATTATGCTGATATGCTAACACGTAATGGCTTCGGCGACGATGTGCAGGCCGTGATTGAAGCCAATAAACAGGGTCTCAAGAGCGCGGTCGCCGCTATTAGCCCACGCCTGCTCGACTCTACCTCTATTATCGGCACGCCCAAACAGATGGTTTCCCGTCTCGACGCTTGGGCCGAGGCCGGTGTTGATGAGCCTTTGATCGGCATGCCCGGTGGCAGCATCGATGAGACGGCAGCTCAACTCTCTGCTCTGATGGATACATTAAAAGCATAATCTCGTTTTTGTTACCTACAACCCATGCCCTTGCGCGAAAGCATCGGCGTGACGCAAGCGATTTTTGATCGAGGGATGATCGAGGAAGAGAAACTCGACGAGAGGCGAAGGTTCGGCGTCAGCGAGGTTCTGGTTCGCCAGCCGTGTCATAGCACTTTTGAAGGCGTCGATTTTGCGCGTCGTCTCCAATGCATACTCGTCGGCCTGATACTCGACATAGCGCGTGTAGCTATTCCCAATGGGCATTACGATCAGGCCGTAGAGACCCATCAGCAGAAACAGGAAGGGCATAATCGCCGGGTCGGTTAGTGCTTGATAGTGATGCAGTGAGTTTACAGCCCAATGGAGCAGCAGATTGGCGATAGAGAGGCCCACTAGTGTCAAGATGGTCTGGCTGATAATCAGTTTCCAGATATCGCGGTGGACTTGATGACCCAATTCGTGTGCCAGCACCACCTCGATTTCGTCGGTGGTGTAGCGGTCGAGCATAGTGTCGCCCAGCACAATGCGCCGCGTATTGCCCAGACCCATCAGCGCCGCATTAGCCGCTGTGGTCTTGCTGCTCATCTCCATTGAGAAGACGCCGCGTACCCTGGTATTAGCCTTACGCGCCAATGCCAGCAACCGCTCGGTCAACTCGCCCTCCGGCAAGGGCTTGAACTTATAGAATAAGGGGAAGAGCAGAATGGGAGCCAGATTCGCCATCAGAACCGAGAAAAAGAGCATGACCAGCGCGACCCACAACCACCATGTTTGCGGTTGTACGGCCAGGAGCAGGTAGATCAATTCTAGCGCACACACCTCCAATACCACTCCCAGTGCGAAACCTTTGAGCAGATCGCCAATCCAGCCGGAGAGTTTCATGGTCGAGAGGCCGTAGCGGTGTGGCAGAATGTAGCCACTATAATAGCCAAGCGGTAAGGTGAGAATTTCGTAGACGACAACTAGAATAACGAGGTAGACCAGGATTTGCAGTGGCCGCCAACCCTGCACTGGTTGCCAGACCGCTAGCGGCGCAAGCAGATTACGCAGCCAGCTATCCAGTCCAAAGCCCAACACAACGGCGATGCAGACCGCGCCAAAACCCAAACTGATGAACGAGAGTCGCCGCCGTATACGTGCATACTCCCGCGCCTTCTGTTGCCGCTCCTCATCCAGCACCGCCGCCGCTTCCGGTGTTGCCGCATTTTGCTGTATTTCCATATCCATAGGAATGCTCCTTGCGATAATCGCACAGTTCTCTATGGGTATATGCTACATTATAGAGAGCATGACGGCAATAGAGGAGGGGATAGCAATCTACCTGAACCCTGGTTTGATGCTCCTATGGCCCATAAGCCAGAGGTACGCGAGTGATTGATACCGCCAGTACATATAGTGGCATCCACAAGTGGTGCCATGCCCACTATGGTATTATCAAAATTAATATGATACTATATCGAGGATTATGCATCTCTCACACCTGGCACTGAGCGAGTTTCGCAATTATCATCATGCGGAGTTGACACTTGGACCTGGCCTCTTTCTCCTCTATGGGGATAACGCACAGGGTAAGACCAACCTGCTCGAAGCGGTGGGCATGCTGGCAACCGGCAATTCTTTCCATGCCGCCAATGACCGCGAGGTCGTCAACTGGCAAGCTCCTGAACATATCGCACGCCTTGAGGGCAAGGTGCAGAGGTGCGACAGTAATGTCGAGCTTGAAATTGCTCTCTTCGATCCCACACCACCAGCATTCGCTACTCCGGTCTATTCTCCCTCCGGTGTCGAGCTACCAGCTAGCACACCACGCAAACGCATCAAGGTCAATGGCGTACCTAAGCGCACACTGGAATTGAT
>JAJZEJ010000765.1 GCA_021828635.1 Chloroflexota bacterium | reverse complement strand
AAGCTGGTCGATAGCGGCCAGCCCGACAACCACAGCATCGCCAATCCCCACATACATTGTGACCAGATAGCGGGCCATATCTTGTATCTGCTCCGCATCGCTTGAAAGTGCCGTATAGCCTTGAGTGACAGATGATGCTTTGTGTATTGGCTCGTCCGTTCGTACCTGCATGTCCATAAACATTGTTCTCCTCCATGTGGTAGGGGCGTGATTCATCATGCCCTGGAACCCCGTCGATGCGCTCACAGGGTGTGATGAATCACGCCCCTACCACATGGACACGGGCTAACACTGCTCATCGTTACAGATGTCTGAAGCCATCGGCGCGAGCGGACCTTCTAGTGCGTATTACAAAGGGCATGCTATTTTTTTGTAGGAGAGGAATATGTCTGTACTTTATCGGCTCGCGGCGGGCGCGACGAAAGTGGTTGGCTGGACACCACGTCCGTTGCGCCATCGAGTGGGCAAACTACTAGGAGTGGCCTGCTATTGGGGCTGGCAGGCGAAGCGTCTGGTAACGCTGCGCAATATGGCTCAGGTGACAGGTAAAGCTGTGAATACACCGCAAGTGCATTATCTCGCGCAGGAATCGTGGGCCAGCTATGGGCGCTATGCCGCCGATTTTCTCTTTTTTCCTCACGAGTCTATTGAGGATTTTACGCGGCATCTTGTTGATTTGACACCAGATGGTCGGGCTGCGCAATGGCGTGATTATCTCCAGGAAGCCTGGCAACCAGGGCGTGGTGTGATTATTGCCACGGCACATTTTGGCAATTGGGATATGGCTGGCGCTTTCATTGCTCATCACGCGCCGCTTTCAGCCGTGGCTGAGACTTTTAGTGATGCTCAGTTAAATCAGCTTGTGCAGGGCCAACGCCAGGAGAAGGGCATACAGATTATCCCAATGGAGAGTTCGGCGCGGCGTATTTTGCGTATTTTGCAGCAGAATGAGATCGTTGCGCTGGTTGTAGACCGTCCCGTCGCACCACACGAGGGCGTGGCCGTGAACTTTTTCGGGCGCACAACTTATGTGCCGTCGGGACCGGCCATGCTGGCGATCAAAAGTGGGGCCGCTATTCTACCGGGCTATATCTGGTATGGAGAGCGAGGACGATGGCATGGACGCTTCTTCGCGCCCATTTTCCCACATCCGTGCAAACGTGATGAGCAAGAGCAAGAAGTGCAACGCCTGACGCAGTATATCTATGATACCTTAGAGATCATGGTGCGTGAATGGCCGACGCAGTGGTATATGTTCCGCCCATTCTGGCCGCTACACGCGGAGGCGGCTGACTAATGGCCTACCTCTTCTTGCGCCTGCTAACGTTTGTGGCACCGCGTATCCCATTTCGTTTACGTGGGCATCTAGCTGTGCTGGCGGGGCTGCTGGCCTGGCTTGTGGCCCGTTCCGCCCGTGAGGGAGCCAACAAAAATGCTATGCATGTGCTTGGACTAACAGCAGTAGCGACACCAGCAGAGCGCCAACGACTCCGGCGTATCGTGCAAGGCATGTTCATCACGAACGCACGTAATTATCTGGAAAGTTGTGCTTTGCCCGTTACTAGCACGCAGGAGTTACTGGCACGCACCGATAATGATGTTAACATCCTGGAACTTGGAGCTACACTCGCGCTCGGCAAAGGTGCGCTGATCATCTCCGCCCATTTCGGTCCCTTCGACTATCTGGCACAGTGTCTGCAAGTAGCTGGCTATCCGTTAACCATTCCGGTTGAGCAACTGAAAGATGAGCGTATGCTAGAGCTGATGCTGTCTTTGCGTCGCAGTCATGGTGTGCAATATGTGCCGTTGAATGGCATGGCAGCAATGCGCACGTTGTTACAACAATTGCGTGAGAAGCATAGTGTACTCATTACGGCAGATCGTGCTGTACAAGGGCAGAGTATGGAAATGCCCTTTTTCGGCGCAAAGGCCCGCCTACCATTAGGGCCAGTCTCGCTAGCGTTGCGTACCGGCGCTCCTCTCGTAGGAGCTTTCGGCTGGTATGGGCCAGATCAGCGCATCTACGGCGAGATAGTGCCGATTACGCTCAACTTGCCAGAGGAGCAGCGCAACGATCAGGTGGCGCTGATGCATGCTGTGGTCAAGACGCTGGAACATTACATCGGCGCACACCCACAGCAATGGTCAGTGTTTAGCCCGATCTGGGTAGAGTGAGCGTTCATGCCAGGTACGCAGAATGCGGCGTGGTGGATCGACAAACCAGCTCCAGGCGCATTGTGCTATGTAGACTCCAACAGGTAAGTGTGCGGGTGGTGTCTCTTGTCCACCGGCGCTCACGGTACGTTCAAGGATGGCCTGACGCAAGTCTTGTGCGCCTTGTCCTGGAAAGCGCGTATAGGCTGCGCCAATATGTTGCCAGAAGTGCGCATCACTGCCGCCGGTCGTGGCTAGTTGCCATTCCTGGTTAGCTTGTAGCACCTCAGCACGCATGGCGGCATTCGCCGGTGAGGGATTGTACGCTTCTATGCCGTCAATAGTGTAGCCTTTGTTGAGCAGCATAGCGATCTTCTTGCGACTCAAGCTGGGTACGAGCCGACCAAAGGGATGAGGGATGATGACCAGTCCGCCTTGCGCTTTAATGTCGTCGATGCTTTCTTCGACATGACGCATGGCTCTGGGTGCGCGTTGCACGAATAGTCCCAAGAGATGGCCCTGACGTGTACTGACCTCGACGCCTGTAATCAGTTCTAGTGGTACCGACTGACGGGCCAGCAATTCGGCTACACGTCTAGCACCCTCGACATGGTCATGATCTGTCACTGCTATGACTTGTAAGTTGTGACGAAGTGCCTCGTGTATAACCTGTGCCGGGCTGCTCCAGCCATCACCCAGGTTCGTATGCATGTGCGTGTCGGCCCGACTGTATATCAGTGAATGCTCGTGCTTCTGTTGCTGATTATCCAATTCATGCGATTGTACCATGTTTCTAAGCTCTACTTTATATTTTGTACTACTTGTTGTACATAACGCATTTTGTTTGTATGTTTGATTGTATCACTTTGATATGCTGTGTTAGAAGACTTGACAGTATGGCTGATAAGCGTGTACTGTACTAATGGTTACGGTACATTGTGGTTGTTGCTCTCTTATCCTCTGTCTAATTCCTCACGAAGGAGCAAAACGCATGGGCATGACCAGGGATGGTCTGTCTCACTGGCAGGCCGAAACCACCAGCACGCTGCTGGAAACTACCGTTGGCGCTCTGCTTGATCAGCGAGTGGCTGAAATTCCTACTCGTAATGCAATCGTTTATTCGTGTTATTCTGAATTTGGCGGCGCACTGGATATTCGTTGGACCTATCAGGAGTTTCGTGACTATGCCAATGCTGTGGCGCGTGGCCTGATTGCGCTGGGTTTCAAAAAAGGCGAGCATATCGCTATCTGGGCTGCCAACTTGCCGGAATGGCTTCTGCTCCAGATGGCCGCCGCGAAAACTGGTCTGGTGCTGGTTACAATCAATCCCGCGTATCGCAAGCAGGAGTTGGAGTATGTGCTAAAACAAGGTGACGTGGCCGGCCTATTCTTCATGGCCCAGGTGCGCGATCACGATTGTGTCGCTACTGTCCGCTCGCTCATCACTCCTGGCACCAGCTATGGTGAAGTGACTAGCTCCGAACTCCCGGCACTACGGTATGTTTGCCTGGTCGGTATGGTGCGAAGTGGCATGACCGGCCCATTGGATGCCACACACGATTGGCGTCCGGCGCTCTTCCGCGAACTGGTGGCGGCTGGCGAGCAGGTCGATGATGAGGTATTGCAGCAGCGCCAGGCTGAGGTCAGGCCACACGACACTGCTATGATTCAATATACCTCTGGCACGACGGGTTTTCCAAAAGGCGTGATGCTGAGCCATTATGGCATCATCAACAACGCCAATACCTTTGTAGAACGTTGGGAAAGCCGACCGGATGATCGTTGTTGCTGCGCCATGCCCTTCTTTCATGTCGGCGGCTGTGTGCTGGCGGTTCTCGGAACCATCTGCAACAGTACCACACTCTATCCTCTGCTCGCTTTCGATCCCCTCAAGATGATGCAGATTATCAGCGCCAATCGCTGTACTGTGACTGGCGCGGTGCCGACGATGCTACTGGCTATCTTCCAGCATCCCGATTTTGACAGGTATGATCTCTCATCCATGCGAGCTATCGTCAGTGGCGCGGCCTCGGTACCCGTCTATGTGATGGAGCAGGTCAAGGAACGCATTGGCGCGAACATAGCGGTTGTCTTTGGGCAAACGGAGGCGGCAGGTGCGATCACGCTGACTCTGCTGGAGGATAGTTTTGAACGCAAGGCTGCTACGGTTGGTTTACCCTTGCCATATGTTGAGGTCAAGATTATTCATCCCGCCACGGGCGAGCTTGTGCCATGTGGCGAACGTGGTGAACTGTGCTGTCGCGGCTTCTTGGTCATGCAGGGCTATTATAACATGCCAGAGAAGACGGCGGAGACCATCGACCGCGAAGGTTGGCTGCATACCGGCGACATCGCCACGATGGATAGTCGGGGCTATGTCAATATTGTGGGACGGCTCAAAGAGATGATTATTCGCGGCGGCGAGAATATCTACCCTCGTGAGCTTGAGGAGTTCCTGATTCGTTATCCCGCTGTGGCCGATGTGCAGGTACTTGGTGTGCCGGATACCTTTTTCGGTGAGGAGATTCTGGCTGTGGTGCGGCCCAAAGAGGGCATGCTGATCACGGAAGAGGAGTTGCGTGCGTAT
>JAJZEJ010000844.1 GCA_021828635.1 Chloroflexota bacterium | reverse complement strand
ACTCGGCCACACCGGATACACGGCTCCTCATAGTGCGGCGGCGCAACCGTCTCAGGTGGTTTGTACCTGACTTTACTATCAGATAGCTCTATAGGGTTCTCAGGTACAACAGTGAGAACACAAGTGTGTGTGTGTGTGTGTGATGATTGTGTGTGAGAAATGTGAGCCTCTCTCACCATGCGTAAATATTCGCTAGCCGCGTCGGTTGAGACTCCGGCGACGGCGCGTAGCTCCCTGACAGTCAGCATGTCCAGCGTTTTACCCTGCTGCTCCAGATCGGTGCGGGCCTTGGCCAGCTTCTGCTGCTCTGCTTCCCTGGCCACGCTCCATCGGTCCCGCCCGTCGGCTGTGAGCTGCGGTAGCTCCGTGATGGTTTCCGTAGCGGGCAAGTAGCCTATTTCGCCCTGGCACATGGTGACGATAATGCGGCCCTGGTGGCGTAATGCGCGGGACCGGTGGGCGCATTGCGTCAACTCGGCATGACTCAGGTAGGCATTCAGGCGGTCCATGCGCGGGTCTACATAGCCTGCGATATGACCGGCGGTGTCTCGCCGGGGTGTCGGATCAATGGGCTGTGGATCGTCGGCCCACAGTGCGCGGGCCAGACGGGCTACTACGTCTGGCGCAATGGTTGGCGTGCCGATGACCAGTAGGATCGCACAATCCTCAAGCGCGTTGCTCCCTCGGGCCGCCCAAAAGTGCAGGCGGCGCTCCTCTGGAATGTTGAGAGCTTCGCCGATGGCGTCAACACACCCCTTGTAGCTGATGAGGCCGATGCGCTGCGCGTCTCTTGCCTGATCGTCCGGGTCCAGATCGCGCAAGAGATAGCGGGTCTCGGCAATGGCACGCCGTAAGCTTTCGTTAGCTTTGCCGTTGTGACGTTTGGCGGTTAAGCTGACCTTGCCGTAGCGTTTGCCAGTTCTGACAGCGATGTGCCTGGTGCCTGGCGGTGGCTCCACTTGGCTGATGATCGTCTGGATTGGTTCGCTCTTGCCAGTCGCCGTCCGAAAAATGCGCTCTAGCAGTTCGCTATCGGCGGTGGCGTCCAGTAAGGCCCGCGCCGGTATGCCCTGCTCACCAGGGGTAAAGGCGAGTCGCTCACTGATATAGAGTGACCAGCCGTTGGACCCCGGACCGATGCGGAGCCGACTATTCCAGGGCTGGCCGCGCTGCCATTTGCTGATCTCGTTGATGAGCGCAACAACAATGTGGGGCAAGACAACCGGCGCGAGTTCGGTGGCTTCCAGCGCGGCTGCTGCCGGATCGTTTTCCTCTAGATCAATCCAGGGGTGCGTGTTGATGTTACGCGGGTCTTGGGCCAACTCTCCCAGGTGGTTTTGCAGTTGGCCGTTGCACCGCCGGTCAAGAGCATCGAACAGGTCAAGGCTGTGCAGCTGCTCCCTGGCCTGCATCGCGTCGGTGATCGTGGCCTCGATGGTGCGCAAGAACACATCGGCGGTGCTGCCGGTGGCGTACTTTCTGAGTGCCGTGGTGAGTTTCGCTATGCTGATCTCGCGCTCCGGCAACCACTTGGTGATGTCCAGTTCGTCAATCACGATGCCCTGGTGACTCGCCGGATAGCGCGTGGCGACGTGGGCAAGTTGGTAGATCGCGCTGCCGTCCTGGGTGAATTGTTGGGCGTAATCGCATTGGAGTTTGTGCTTTTTGTGGACTGACCAGGCGTTGTAGCCGCGCTCGCCCAGGGCGTTGTGCAGCTGGTGATCGTCGCAATTATGGCGTGTGCATGGCTCAATTTGGCGATAGTAGCGTAGCGCCGGAACGCTGGCAACCATGTCGCGGCGTTCAGCAATCCATGCCAGATTGAGCGAGTTGCCAGTGTCACCGGATGTGGATCGCTCACCCAGTGGCGCAACGGTCGTTGATTTGCCGACACCTGGTGCGACGTTGGCGACAAGTAGCCCCTGGCCTCCGGTGCGGATATGCTGCTCTACGGCTTGGGCGACCTGACGGGCGCACTCCTCAAGCTTCTGCTGGCGTTGCTCCGGCGTCTCGCTGGCGCGTGTCCAACGGTGCGCGTGCGTGATGCGTCGGTCCCGTCTGGCCGGAGCGCGTTTCGTTCCGCTTGGCTGTGGCGTGATCGGCGGCTCCGGTGGCTCCTGCTCCGGTGTTGGCTTCGCTGGCGAGGTGGGCGGTGTGCGCCATGTTGCCTTGTAGCGTTTCTGGCGGGCGTTGTAGATCGTCATCTGTAAGTAGGTGTAGCGTTTGTGCGCAGTGATGCGGTCGGTCTTCTCATCGTAGCGCCCGGACGCTCTGAAAAGACGCTCCACCTGGTTGCTGGTATCGTTGGTCTCGTTGTCTCCGGTCCAGTAGAGCAACATGAGTACTAGGTCAAAATCTGCCGCGCTGCTGTCGGGTCGCCCGTCCCTGGTGATGCGTCGATGAGGATTGCCGCCGTCCCACAACTCGCGGAAAACATGCCCATTCTTGGCGCTGCGGGCCTTCATCAAGACAGCCTGGTCAAGTGGCGACAAGTCTTCTTCGCAGATCGCTGGCGTGGGTACCTGGCAAGGTGGCTCCGGTGTCGGCGCTGACTGGTGGCCGGTGGCCGGTGGCCGATGCTGGTCCAGTACAATCACGTTGGCAACCGGATCAGCGTCACACAACACCACACAACTAGTGTTCTCTCTCTGCCACATTGATAAGCGTTCAATCAGTGTGAGGAGCTGGCCCTGGCGCGGCTGCACTTCTTGAAAAGCATAGCCTGGGACTGGCTGGCCGGTGATGGTGCTATAGCGTCCTGAATCATACATCTCGATGCGGGTACCTTTGTAGAGATACACGCTTTGCGTGTCTGGTGGAAGCGTGCCGGTAATGAAGGCATGGACACCGGTTGTGGGACTGCGTTCGGCGTTGCTGTTGAGCAAATCGAGAATCTCGCAGGCAACGGCGTTGGGCGCTCCGGTGTCGGGGTCAATGCAGTGGTCGATGTCAATAAAAATAATGCCCTGCTCGTGCGTTAGGACGTAGCCGATGCCGTCAAAGTTGCCACGCTGGTAAGCTTTCATAGCTTGTGGGAAGCTGGACCATGATTTGGGCTTGGTAGAGCTGGCGCGGTAGAGCTTGCCGTTATCAAGGATAGCACGGGCGATATAGGGCGTTTTACCTAGTAGTTCCCCGCGTCTTTCCTCTAATTTCCATACTACGTGATGCCGCCCTGCACGTAGCTTTAAGGGTATTTTATCGAATAGGGGTGCTTGCACACTCCTGGCATAATCATCTATACTACTCATGACGATGTTTCTTTCGGTGGCCTGGCGCTCTTCTTTGAACAAGAACACAAGGCGAACGGCTCAGCCTCTTTTGCTGGAAGAGGCTGAGCCAAATTTCGTTAAAAAGGGCTTTCGTCTCTATCTCCTGGGTCTGAATTTCCCCATGTGTCTGTGCTGGAGCAGGATGGCTCACTATATGCGCTGGGTGCTTTGACTTTGCGTGCCTTTGGGTCAAATTCTTCGTCTGGCATAATCAGGTAAGTGTCTGTCACGCTGGTATATTCGGCTGTCTTATCTCCGATGCCCCTGTATTGTAAGGTGATTCCAGTGCTGGCTTCCTGAATCTCTCCAGTGTTCCAAAATTCTACTCCCTGTCGGTGTTCCTGCTTGCTGTGGCTCCATGTCCACGCTCCTACTGGGTTGTAGGCCAGTGCGACGGCGACAAGTGGTGGGACGTTGCTCAGATCAAATACGCTGCCTCCTACCTTTTCAATCCAGGCTTTTGCTGCCGGACTGACGTAGCCTACCGTTAGCCAGTGGAGTGCAAGCGATTTTGCTTCTTCTTTCATCTTTGCTCCCTTTGTGGTGATATTTCCTGTAGCCATAGGCTATGTAATTTGTTCAATGAGGGAAGTGTGAGAGCGGCATCCATTGCTCGCATATCTCACACCAGTGCCAATTTATCTCATCAGGCTCATGCTCATCGTAGATTGTGTCATCCACAGCATCCACGTAGATAATGTTGTTATCAGGTATGGGTTCGTTAGATGTGCTGCTGTTACTGTTACGGTGTTCAGGCTTGCATCTGTGTTCTGGGTTGAGTGCATTCATTGCGCCCCAAGCGTCGGCGAAAACACCACCTAGGTGTCCATGTAGTCTATCCGATGACATTGGTCTTCTTATCATAGTACTGTCTCCTTTCACTTGGCTCCGATTCTACTCCGCTATTGGATTCAGTTCTTGGCCTTCGTCTGGCCCTGGTTCGCTGTCCTGCTGGCCCTGTCCTTCGGTTATGGTCTCTGGGTAAGTGGCCCTAAGCCATTGTGCTGCACGGTTCTTGTTGACGCGGGCGAGTGGTGCAAGCGCCCGTCCTGAGATGCGCTTGCCTTCCGCTATAAGTTGCTGGTATGCGGCCTCTAGCTTTTCCTCGGCACTGTGGGTATCGGTGGCCTCATCTTGACTCTGGCTCTCTATAGTGGCCTTTGGGAGTGGCCCTGTGTCGCGCTTGGTGGTTCTGGCCTTTGTGGATTTGTGGCCCTCGGTGGTAGCCTCGATGACTGGCCCTAATGTCTTGCAGCTGCTGGCCCTGGCCTCGATTTGTGGCGATACTGGTGGCCCTGCAATCGGTGCTACGGTGGCCTTGATCTCTCTGACAATGGTGGCCTTGAAGGTGGCTTCAAGCATTGGGGCAATGTGCCGGGCTATCTCCTGGTGGTCTACTTGGGGTGCGGCTATCAGTGGTGTGATTGTTCGGGCTATTTCTTGGTAGTCGATCTGTGGCGCGGGCGGTCC
>JAJZEJ010000479.1:4252-4744 GCA_021828635.1 Chloroflexota bacterium | reverse complement strand
ACGTGCCTCTATTATAGCAAGCTGCTCCAGGCGCTCACGGATCAGCGTAGACGCTTTGAGCAGGATACGCCCGCGTACCGTCGCGCTCATGCGGGACCAACTCCCTTGCTCAAAGGTCTGATATGCTAGTTGAACAGCGCCATCGACATCTTCTACACCGGCCTCGGCTACCTTGTAAAATGGCTTACCGGTAGCGGGTTCAATGACTTCAAACGTCTTTTCCTCTAAAGCCACTGTGTGTTTTCCACCCAGCACTAATTGCGCAAACTCCATACGTACACCGCTCCTCACACTATAACATCATTGCCAGGGCAACCACAAAAGATTGCCACTACAATTCTACCCCACCTGCAAATCGGTCATCAAGAGAGGGAGTGCGCGATGGAAATAGGTCTTGGCGGTGTTCTCTGGCATATTGAGCCGCCGCCCAATCTCCAGAAAGCTCATTTGCTGGCTGCACCGCAGCAACACAATAGAACGGTATTTAGGCGG
>JAJZEJ010000479.1:0-4242 GCA_021828635.1 Chloroflexota bacterium | reverse complement strand
ATCGATAGATAGCCTGGTAAAGCGCCCGGCGAGCATCATGGCGTTCGACAATCTCCTCCGGCAACGGCTGTGGGTCGGGCAGCATATCCAGCAGCGATACCTCGCCAACCGTCTCTAACTCAGAGAAGAGCATACATTTCTTGCGCCGTGCCTCCTGAATACAACGATTCCAGGCCACCCTGAAAAGCCACGCACGCAACGGCTCCTTGATATTCTTCGTAAATAACGGCATGCAATCATATAATTTCGGCATAAACAGGTAGAGCTGTAGCCAGACATGTTGAGCAATATCATGTGCTTGCTCACTATCTCTCACATGTCGTTCTATAAAATGCATCAATGGCGTATAATAACGCTGCACCAATCGCTCAAAAGCTTGCTCATCACCTGCCAGTGTACGCTCCATCAAGAGCAAATCACTCAGTTCTTCATGTGACTGTATACATACTTGCCCAACCATTAGATCTATCCTCAGTTATCACCAAAATATTTTCAGCGCAAATGACACCACATTTGTGTCTTCATTACTAACTATAGGTCACAACTATCTTAAAACCTTCCAGAATTTTTGAAGATTTTGTAAATTTTTGCTGAATGCACCAGGGCGACCGCCAGGATCGCCTCGTTGCCTTGTTGAATCATCCCTCGGAGATTGAGGACAAAAGTACGGTTTCTCGCCAAAAAAGTACTTGTCGCGTTTAATTTTATTGTATATGATAGGTCATGACACATCTAAAGGTAGACTTCACCAGAGAGAGGTTCGTGTGATGCCGTTGCATTACGATGATCAACAGCCGGATGATGCACATTCGGCTCGTCCACCATCCCAGAGGCGCAGACAGGGTGCGGCAATTCGCCCTGCCTCCAAAAACTATCATAGTGATGAACATCCAGAGGTTCCCAGAGTCCGTCGCGCATCATTACGTCTTGACCAGATTGACGACATCCATGAACAGATCACACAAGTGGTTGAAGAGGAAGACGACAGCGATGAAACATTGCCACTGTCTCCGTCCCGATCCACAGACCGCATGCGGCGCGTTGCGCGACAAGATAGCGCCTATATGGCTGCACTCAGCAAACAGCAGGCCAATGGTAAAATGCCAACGTCACCAACTCATAGGCGGCGGCAAGAAAGCGAGCCAATTGCCAGAATGCCGATTACACCTACCAGACGGCACGATAGCGGGAAGGTAGCAGGGCTACGTAACGAGCGCAGGCCGAGCAGTGACAAAATCATGGTTACGTCGGCACGCCGTCACCCGGTCTACGAACCACCCCCACTAGCGCATTATCATTCTCAAAGACGGCGACAACCATACACAAAGCTCGCGTATCTGCAAGATATCAGCCATAATCGCAGTGTAATCGTCGTTGGGACACTTCTGCTCGTTGGCCTGCTCCTTATACCAATCGTCGTCACCATTACCTCGAACCTCTCGCGCCTACATTCAACAACGACGATCTATAGCAAAAGCACAAACAGCCGGAGTAGTAGCACCGGTGGACAAAGCATCCAACCGGCTAATCCTTACGCAATCGTGATTGAGCCAGAGGATACCGATCATCCCGCCCCACCCGTACTGGCTACCGCGGCTTACCTGCTAGATGCCAACACAGGTACCACACTCTACGCGCACAATCCTTTTCTGCACCTGCCCATGCTCAGCACAACAAAAATGATGACAGCTATCCTGGCGGTCGAAAAGGGTAATCTCGACCAGCGCATCACCATCAATAATCAGATGGCGCATGATCTTAGCCAGCTTGCCGCCGATAGCTCACTGATGGGCATTAAAAAAGGTGAAACATACACACTACGCCAGTTGCTCTATGGCCTGATCCTGGTCTCTGGCAACGATGCGGCAACCGTAATTGCCGATGTCATTGGCGGTAGCCAACAAAATTTCGTAGCAATGATGAATCAGAAAGCCCAAGAACTAGGATTGGATAATACACACTATATGAACCCGCATGGCCTGCTAGCCACCGGTCACTACTCCAGTGCGCATGATCTGGCCTTTCTGGGGCGCGACTTTATGAGTATTCCACTTCTGCACCAGATCAGTGGCACAAAAACCTACGAGATACCGGCTTCAGCACACAATGCTGAGCATATGATGATTAATGGCGATCAGTTCCTCTGGTGGTACCCTGGTGCCGATGGTGGTAAGCCCGGCTGGGATGGCGCGAACGATTTTCTCCAGGTCGTCTCCGTGACCCGCAACGGACATGAATTGATCGGCGTCACCATGAACACGGTCAACTGGTGGACGGACATGCGCGACCTGATGAACTGGGGCTTCGACAACTTCACCTGGGTCTCGCCCTATAACGCTGATATTAGCCATCCACCCATTCCCTATGACTACGAATGGAACTACTTCGTCAGCGATAAGCCGACGAATACGATACCAACCGCTAATCAGGGCCGTTATTACATCTACACGGGCTTTGAGATTTCCGGCCCGATCATGGCCTACTTCGATAAGAACGGCGGTCTGAACCACTTTGGCTACCCAATCGGTATGCTTCAGATTGCTAGTAAGACCACCATTCAGCAGAAGTTTGGACATGCAACCATTCAATGTGACATTGTCTCAAAAAAATGCAAGGTGTCGTGATGAGGGATGACGGCAATGGATGATTTTACTAACGCAACAGAGCGCACAATGCAGGCATATCAGCAGATTGCGCGTAGCTACGGCTTGAGCAAAGGCGAAAATGGCGCACGGCATACGCAAGATGGTCTGACCGATTTCTGGCGGGAGCGACTGCACCGTTTCACGGCGCTAGTTCGCACTCATTCCGCTTATTTAGCTGCACCCGATTTGCCGGTCGCCGATATTGGCTGTGGACCGGGGCGCGAAGCACTCTACCTGGCCCGCCACGGCTTCTCTGTGCTGGCCATAGACCTCTCTGAAGCCATACTGAACGAGGCTCGTACACGCACACAAAACCAGCCCGGCGCTGAGCGTATCACCTTTCAACAAATGGACATGCGAGCATTAAAACTACCTGATGCTTCCTGTACTGGTATACTGGCCTCGGCCTCTTTCCTACATATCCCCAAAAGCGAAAATCTGGCGGTGTTGCAAGAATTTGTGCGTGTCCTGCTACCAAATGCTCCTCTCCAATTAATGGTGAAAGAACATGACGGCGGCGCTGACGAACGCTATGATCTGCATGAGGAGACCGGCACACAACGCTTCTATGCACGCTACAGGGGCGGCGAGCTATGGAACCTGCTAGAGCAAGCCGGTCTGCGCGTCCTAGAGATAACCACTACTATCGATACTCGTTTCCCAAATCTGCCACGCTGGCTAGCTGCATTAGCTGTGGAATAGCTAATCAAGATACAATAATGCTTTTTAACAGAACAATATGATCATGGTGTAGGGACCGCTTGATCGCGTCCGTGGAAGCCTACCACCCAACCGAATCGACGCCGACGCACGGATGCGATCAAGCGGTCCTTACGTTATTTTGGCTACGTAATTTGCCCGATCAGGCAGGTTTTGTTATACTGCAAACAACTTTTTATACTCATCTTCATGGCTCACAAGGCATTATGGCAACAGAGGAAAAAATGCAAAAAACTATGAATGGTGGCACTGCGACACCCCCGACCGGCCTGGGCCGGGCGCGATTGGCCCTTGCCATCTCCGCCGGAAAACTAGCCGGAGCATCGGGCCGCTTCTTCCGCATCGGTGGTGGAACTAGCCTGCCCGGCATGATCGCACGCCGCATCGACCCCAACGTGCTGAAATCGGTGGTCGGGGCCAGCAAAGCCAAAAAGATCGTCATCACGGGCAGCAACGGCAAGACAACCACCGCGCGTATGGTTGCCGCTATCGCCGATTCCAGTGGACGCCGCGTCTCGCAGAACCGTACCGGCTCCAATCTGCTGCAAGGCGTCACATCCGTCGCGGTCAACTTCGCCGACATTCTCGGTCGGCTCGATAGCGATGTGCTACTCTTTGAGATCGATGAGGGAACCATTCCATTGGTCGTGCCAGAGATTCAGCCCGATGTCGTCGTCATCACCAACATCTTCCGCGATCAACTCGACCGCTATGGCGAGATGTATTCAGTCGCACAGGCACTCAACAAGATGCTGGAAGACCTGCCGGAAAGCGCAACCATCTTGCTCAATGGCAATGATCCACAAGTTGCCAGCTTCGGTCAGAACGCGAAGGCCAAACGCATCTTCTTTGGCCTGGAAACCACCGAAATCGGCAT
>JAJZEJ010000379.1 GCA_021828635.1 Chloroflexota bacterium | reverse complement strand
GTCTGTTCCCATTTGCGTTTGCGCACTATGCCGTAAGGCTACCCGAATCCGTGCCAGCACCTCATTCATCCCAAAGGGTTTTTGCACATAGTCATCGGCACCCAGGTCGAGCGCCTGCACCTTGTCATGTTCCTCGCCTCTCACTGAGAGAACGATGATCGGCATGACAGAGTTTTTTCGTAGCTGCTTACATACCTCCAGACCGCTAATGCCTGGTAGAAGCAAATCAAGTAAGAGTAGGTCAGGATGCTGCTGACTGGCTATGCGCAGAGCTTCCTCCCCGTTACGTGCGGTGAAAACGCGATAGCCATGCGCGGCAAGCCCCCGGCGCAGTGCGCGTAACATTTCAAGCTCATCATCAACAACAAGAACAGATGCACCCACTTTACTCATCATGGCCTCCTTCATAGTTACCGACAGGTAGTGTAAAAGTGAAAGTTACACCCCCACCTGGGCGTGCTGCCGCCCAGATGCGCCCACCATGCGCTTCAACCAACCCCTTGCATACGGCCAGACCTAGCCCAGAACCGGCGGATGCTGGACGCGATACATCGGTCCCTACGGTGGTGTTGCCTTGCTGGCGCGACGTGAGAACACGATAAAACTTATCAAAGATACGTTCCAGGTCATGCACGGGAATCCCTGGTCCACGGTCCGCTATGCTGACAATCAGTTCACCTTCGACAGACTGTGCATCAATCTCGATTGGTGTGGACGCTGGTGTATAGCGCACGGTGTTCTCAATAAGGTTGGTCAAAACCTGATCAATATGTAGATAGTCCAACTCGACTGGTGGCAAATTCTCTGGTACATGCAGACATACCTTCCTATCTTGCAAGAGCGGATGCAGACGTTCCAACACATCTATGAGCAACGAAGGGAAGGCGTACCATTCTTTTTCGGGCTTGATGGCCCCATTCTCGATGCGCGACATATCGAGCAAATTGCCTACCAAGTGGTTGAGACGATCAACCTCACGCTCAATAATGAGCGCGAAGCTGTGCCGCTCCTCCTCATTCCAGGTAATATCTTCCTGTAACAGGCTGCTGGCGGAAGCTTTGATAATCGCCAGTGGCGTGCGTAGATCATGCGAAACGGACGAAAGCAGAGCTGAACGCAGTGCGTCTGTGCGTTGCAACAGTTCGATACGCATATTCTCGCTACGTAAGCGCCCGCGCTCGATTAAAGCTGCTGCCTGATCGAGGAAGGTAGCAAAAAATTGCCTCTGCGTATTCGCTTGTGTGATTTTCTCTTCTAGCCGCTCACCTAATTTGATACCGCCCGGCTGCTCTAAAACACGCAGGTATAGCACTCCTACGCTGCGTTGCCCAACCAGTAAGGGTAGAAACCATAGTGCGCGATGCGCCTTTTGTGCGCCAATATGGAATGGGGCTAAAGCACGCCGTACAAAGCGTGTCTTAAATGGTTGCGCGTCTTCATCCGGCAATGCCACACGCTGCTGATGCTGCATTACCCACTCTGCCGTTGCCTGGATTTCAGGTGAAAGATGTCTCTGCTCGCTATGAGCCTGTAATGGGAATGTTCTTTGCTCTCCTGGTTGGAGAATAATGCACTCTTGCACACCCCAGGAGGCAAAAACCTCCTGAATGGCGTGCGCAATCACCTCAAGTTGGCGCTGCGGCTGCTCTTCGTGCGTCGTTTCACGGACAAGATCGTAGAGAACACGTGCTTCATATTCTCGACGCGAGGCTTGCTGCGCACGTTGACGCAATGCGGAGGCAAGATGACCAGTCAGCACGGCATCGATGAGGAACACGCCCAGAGCAATCCACTCCTCGACTCGATACATTGTGAAGATGTAGAGTGGCGGCACGATGAAGTAATCGAAGGAGAGCGAGGCCGCCACAGAGGCCAGAATGGCGGCATAGCGGCCACGTGTACTTGCCAGAGCCAGCACCACCAGCAGATAGACGATGGAGATGTTGGGAATGCGCGGGTAGAGGTGCCAGAAGTAGATAATAGCGGTGATAAACAACGCTCCTACCACAGCTAAAACACTGTCGATGAGATAGCGACCCCAGGCAGCTTTTCTACCCGCTTTATAATAAAATGATAAAGATGCATTGAGAGACATCGTGCAACACCCTTTTCAATTCTCAAAAAACGAACGCACCTCCAGGGCGTGATGAATCACGCCCCTACAAGGAAGTATAGAGAATAGAACCTCAAGGAAACTTACGAAAAGGGTGAGAAATGCTCAAAATCTGTTCAAGATAGGCTACTTTGAGCTTACCCGATGGCTGGCACTCCTGTCTCGTGTATCAGCGTGTTGAAGGACTGAACATCGGTCTCGATGATCTCCTGCAAACGTTTGAGTTGTACGTCAATGCGAGCCGCGAGATCATCGAAGAGGGCGTACATCTGTTGAGTTGGCGCTGCATCGGCGCTAGCAACTACACCACCAAGAGCTGCCAGTTTCACATTGAGCTTTGCCGGATGGTTCAATGTGTCCTGCCTGACTTTGGCCTTAACCTGAATAAGTTCCTCCTCAATCGCCGTGAGTTGCTCCACGAGAGCCTTACCTGCATCCATTATTGTCTGCTGCGCCTCTTGCCCCTGCACACGCCGCTCCCATGCTTCCACTTGTTGCCGCAGGTCTCGGAGCTTGCCAATGGCATCATGCGTCTCCGAGAGCTTATCACGGATACGCAGCCGGAGCGCGAATTGTGCTTCCAGGTCTTGTTGTGTCGCCGCCACGCGCTGATCTTTGTGAATCTCGAATGACGCGCTTTGCTCCTGATCGCCAACAATGAGGCGTACTTGATAGAAACCGGGCGCAGCTAGCGGTCCTATCAGCGCCACATCACCACCAGCGAAGCCATCCACCTTGCTTGCGCCGAGGTAGCGCATATCCCAGACGAAGCGATTCGTTCCCGCCGCCACGGGTACACGGCGCTCCTTTTTGCCCTTGTTATTCGATTTGGCCGAGGCGACCGAGGAAGGCTCTGGCTCTACCACGCTCGAAAACGTTTTAATCTCGTTGCCCTGCGCATCAAGGAAAACCAGTTTTACCTCTTCCTCCGGTTTCTGTTTAAGGTAATAGGTCACAATCACGCCGTCTGGGGGATTTTGTCCGGCATCCAAGTTAATATCAACAGTCTCGCCGTCGGCCTTTTGCTTGTGGGTCGCGGTGATGGTGGTAACGCCGGTCTTGCGATAGAACTTGCCGGAGGTTGGTACCTGTGAGAAGCCGCCCACAGTCATATAGCGCACGGTTGGACGTGGTGTGAACAGATGAGCAGCACTATTTTGAATATCTTCGCTCATCTGGCGCAGTGGTGTGATATCGTCCAAAATCCAGAAAGCACGCCCATGTGTGGCGGCGATGAGGTCATCATCCTTAACGACTAGGTCATGGATAGGCACCACGGGCAAATTTAACTGTGACGGTTGCCAGTGTTCACCCGCGTCAAACGAGATAGAGATGCCTGTCTCCGTTCCAGCGTAGAGCAAGCCCTGGCGTTGTGGGTCTTCGCGTATTACACGGGTGAAATCGGTGTTGGGAATGCCGTCGGTAATCTTTGTCCAGGTTGCGCCATAATCGTTAGTTTTGAAGAGGTAGGGGCTGAAATCATCGCGTTTATAGCAGGTTGCGGCGACGTAAGCTGTGGCCGGGTCATGCGGTGAAGGCTCGATGATTGAAATGAGGTTCCATTCCGGCAGTTCGCTGGGAGTGATATTTTGCCATGTCTCGCCGTTATCGCGTGAGATATGTATCAAACCATCGTCTGAGCCTGCCCAGAACAGGCCGCGCACAAGCGGCGATTCAGCGAAGGCGAAGATAGTGCCATAATATTCCGCACCTGTGTTGTCACCAGTAATAGGACCGCCCGACGGTTCCAGCGTTGCCGGGTCATTGCGCGTCAGATCAGGGCTGAGAATTTGCCAGCTTTTACCCTCATCGGTTGAGCGGAACACGTAGTTGCCAGTGGTATAGAGAATGTTCGGGTCGTGTGGCGAGAGCAGGATAGGGCAGGTCCACTGAAAACGATATTTCTGGTCTTTGGCTCCCCAACCCGAAGCAAGTTCCGGCCAGACAGCGATATTGTGTGCTTGCTGTGTGCGGTGGTCATAGCGCGTGAGGTAGCCCTGATAGTTGCCTGCGTAGACGATATTCGGGTCATCGGGGCGTACTGCGATATAGCCGCTCTCGCCGCCGCCAACCTCGTACCAGTCTATTTGCGTGATACCAGCCAGTGCCGAGCGGCTGGGAAGACAGATGCTGGTGTTATCCTGTTGGCTGCCATAGACGCGATAGGGAACCTGCGTATCAGTGGTAACGTGATAGAATTCGATAGTAGGCTGATTATATTGTGTAGACCAGCTTTCACCGCCATTGAATGAAACGCACGCCCCACCGTCGTTGCTCTCTATCATGCGCTGAGGATTCTGCGGGTCAATCCAGAGATCGTGATTATCAGCATGAGCCGTGGGAATATCGAAAAAGGTACGTCCGCCGTCGATGGATTTCCATGTCTGCACATTTAGCACCCAGAGCGTGTCCGGGTCTTGCGGATGCGCGAAAATATGCTGATAATACCACGCACGCTGACGCAAACCGCCCTCTTCACTGAGCCGCGACCATGTTGCGCCACCATCGTCCGAGCGGAAGAGCGCACCATCCTCAGCCTCGATGATGGCCCAGACACGGTTCGGTTGAGCGGGAGAGACAGTTATACCAATCTTGCCAAGCAATCCTGCTGGTAGGCCAGGGTTGCGTGTTAGCTC
>JAJZEJ010000097.1 GCA_021828635.1 Chloroflexota bacterium | reverse complement strand
GACCAGATTCAGCGTCTCGGCGAAAATCTTGAACTCTTCGTCCGTCAGACTGTCTTCAGGGCGCACATGTCCTGCCAACTCACGGCGTGTGCGACCACTGTGCGTCACGTAGTCAAAGCCACCGGGTGCGACATAGAGTTCAGTGCAACCGACTGCACGTGAAAAGGTCGCGTGTTGTCGTACCCGTTCCAGAATCTCGTCACGACGCTCTTTCTTCCAGAATGCCGTACCAATATACCCTGGTGCCGGTCGCAGACCATAGTGACTGTAGAACGCGATGGTCTCTTGCGCTGTGTGCGATGGTTCGGGACTCGCGGGCGCACCATCGTAGCCTGCCTGCGCAATCTCGGCCAGCACTTGTGCCTCGGATGCCAGCCGCTCAGCCCCATTCGACGTAAATTTGATCCAGGTAATCTGGCCGCAGCCAACGAGCATATCTCTCACGGATACCGTCTCCTTCAATGTTAGAGGTGAAGACTTTCATACCCATACTGTACGTCATGGTGGAGATTGTTGCCAGTCTCAAGCAATCAAAGGAGAGCTGCATCCAGGCAGACAATAACGCGGATTTGATGCCACAAAAAATCTGAGTTCACAACCAGCGCCGTGCCATGCGCATGGCGAGTGGGCGATAGACCTTCTCGAAGCCGCCTATAAAGGTGACGATGCTGCCACCCCAGCCGCGCTTGAAACGGTAGACACCGGCCATTGCGGCATCTTCCTCATCGCTGACGGGAATGCCCCAGAAGTCGTAGCGCGTCGCTCCGGCGTCTTTCGCGGAGTGTATGGCCTCCCATTGTAGCAAGTAATTGGGCATCAGGTTACGTTGCTCATTGCCGGACGCACCATAGAGATAGATGGACTCGGCTCCAAAAGTAGTGACGAAGATACCGGCCAGTAGTTCTCCGTGATATTCGGCCAGCAGCAGACGGGCCAGACCGGCGGAAGCCAGGTGACGCCAGGCGTGCAGATAGTAATCGAGCGTGTGAATGCCGAAGTGGTCACGTTCGCTGGTGGTGAGCATGAGTGCATACCACGCACGTACATCATCGCTAGATTGTGCCTCTCGTATAGTGACGCCCTTGCGAGCAGCTAGACGCACATTATAGCGCCATTTCTCTTTCATGTGGGCCAGCAGCGTCTCTTCATCATTGGTCAGGTCAAGCATAATAGTACGCAGAGGTTGTAGTGGTTGTATGGCGCGTGTACACCAGTTGGCAAGGATATGTTGTGCCTGAGTGCTTTCAGGTGTGTTTGTGGATAATGCAGGTTCGACACGCAATGTGATAGCACCCTGGTGATGGAGCAAGTGGTCAAGTTGTGAAAAGAAGGTGGCGCAAAGTTCCGCTTGATGCCAGTCGATGACCGGTCCTTTGGGTAAATAAGCGAGATAACCTGCTCGTAGTGGAACGTGTGGCATGGTGCGACGCAGAACCTGTGCTGCCGCAACCATGCGCTGTGTCTCCGTGTGCCAGAGCGCCACGCGCAGCGGCGACCAGCCGTTCCGCGCTTTGAACTCGCCCCACTCCCAGCTTTGCAGCATATGACCATGAGGATGTGTGCGCACAAATTCATTCCATTGTGCGTGTTGCTCTACGATGCAAAGCTGATAGTGGCCTGCGTAGGGACGTGATTTATCGCGTCCGCAAGTGTTGTTCGTAAGGGTCATGCCGCATTCACATTTAGGGTTGCCAGATAGAGTGCCTCAACGTAGCCTTGATAGGCACCAGCCGAACCGAGGGTTGGCATTGGACCATCGTTGGGCGGAATAGTCAGTCCGGTATAAGAGTTGGCTACTAATTGCCTGAGTTGGAGAGCCGCACTCATGATGGCCGGATTGTTGAGATTAGTAGCCTTCAGTATTTGAACGTCATAGCTATGGGCTTTTTGTAACCAGTTTTTTAGATCGGCTACGGCGTTACGCACATTCTGTACATGTGTCAGCAGGGCCGGATTATTGCCCGCATGCTGCTGAAGCAAGGTGAGTTGCTGATCTAAGATGTCGAGATAGCCTTTCTGGGTTGGCGATGAGAGCAGACCCACTTGTGTGAAGAGTTCGGGTGGGTCGGCGGCGGGCAGATCACCACTCTTCTGAGCGTACTTTGTACCATCCAGCAGTTCCATGATGCGTACTGCCTGGCGCTGTGCCAGTCCGTAATCATGCGTATTATTCAGCGAATCGACGATGCTGGAAGATTTGTCGCTCATAGATTTGATGGCATCAAGTATGGCATATAAGACGCTGCTATTCTTCGGTAGACCCGGCGTGGCATACAGAATATTACGCACGTAAGTGAAGGTAGCACTATTCAAAGTCGCGGTATAAAGAGTCTTGCCTTGTGGTTTCGTTGGTAGATTGCTACTCTTCTCTTGTGTGATGATGACGCGCTGAATAACTGAGAGCAGATTTGTGTGATGGGTGTTGCCCTGATAGAGCAGGTCGCCCGTGTCATTTTGAATGGTCAGCGCCCCCATTGCTGTGGTGCTGCTGCTTGTTTGTAGCCAGGCTACATCGCTATCGCCCTGTGCCGGTGTCTTAATAGGCTGAATTTCGATACGTAGCACATCCTCATGGCCTAGCGGGTCATCCTGGAAGAAGACATAGCCGCCAGGAGTTGTGACGGTGGCCTGACTTTTGGGCGTGAACAGGTTGTTGATGCTGATGCCGAGAACAATCAGTAGTAGTAGAATGAGAGCGGCGATGATGTAAAGTGGACGTGGTAGATTGGCAAAGCCGGATGCACGCTTTTTGGGCATAAGCAGCGGTGGAGATGGTGGTATAGTAGGTACTGGTACCATGCGCTGTTGTGGCATCTGAACCGGCGTTGACGGAAGCGGTGCGGAAGGAGTAGACGCCGACGAAGCCATAGTCGAAGACATAATGCTCGTTGGTTGCTGGTCGCTAATAAATGTGATGGGTGTAATGGGTATCTTCCTGGTGATAGCTGGTGAGCGTGGCGATACCGGTAGCGTCGGTAGGTCTCTGGTTGATTTTTGTGCTGGTCCTTGTGCCGCGATGGATGGTTGCGAACGAGGAACCACTGGTAACGGCTGTGAGCGCGTGAGAGGTGGTTGCGATGGCAATGAGCCAGAACGGCGCGATGGCAATTTGAGTGAAGGCTGCATAATACCCAGAATGGGTAGACGTGGCTGGCTGTTTAATAGGCTCTCTTCTTCTTCGTTATTTGTTGCACGTATTCTAGCCAGTGAAGCATTGGTACTACTCTGGATAGAGTAGGCGTCAGCGATGGCAGTAGCCATGAGCGAGGCCATAGAGAAGCGCATTGCGGTATCCTTCGCCATAGCACGCAAGATGGCCTCGGAGAGTGCAGGCGGTACATTTGGGTTGATGAGCGATGGCGGTGTTGGCAAGGTGCTGATATGGTGCATCATCACCGCGACCGAACTCTCATCACGGAAGGGCTGCACGCCAGTACACAGTTCGTAGAGAATGACGCCGAGGGCATAAATATCGCTACGTGTTCCTGGTGAATTGCCCTGAGCCTGCTCTGGTGAAATATAGTAAGGCGAGACGACGTTAGACTCGTTGCCGATCAAGCGATTGAGGGCAAAATCGGTCAGCATTGGTTCCCCAATCGGAAGCTGAGCCGCGTTGTGCCTATCGAAGAGAATATTGCTCGGCTTGATATTGCCGTGAACGATGCCCTTCTGATGGGCATAGTCGATAGCCACGCCCAGGCTCGTAAAGAGATAGACAATCTCATCCGGCGTAAAGAAAATGCCCTTGCGTACCGTCGCGTTGATATAATCGGCCAGCGTTTGCCCTTCAACGTATTCCATGACGATATAGGCATTGATCGTCTGTTCCTCTTGCTGCGGACGAGAGAGCGCAACATCGTGAATCTGGACGATGTTGGTGTGATGCAAAGATGCCAGAACCTGTCCCTCTTGCGTGAAGTGTGTAAAGAAATGGGGATCAGATTGATGATCTGTATGGAGTATTTTGAGTGCAACTTCGCGGCGAAGCTGAAGGTCATATGCCTTCCATACTTCACCTGCATTGCCACGCCCCAGTTGCTCCCGTAGCTCATACTTGCCGAGACGCTGTAAGCCCATACTCATTGCTGCTCCATTCGACCGATACACTACCGGCCAGTTTGTATAACAGTCTTTGTAGAGAATACCAGATTCCGCTTATCTCTTCAACTGTTTGGGACGCATATCCTATACTTCAATGTAGGGACCGGTCCCTACAGCGACGAGGATACAGTTTCCCTCTGGTCAGTTTTCCATCCCTGTGTCAGAATAGAATAGCGAAAGATATTGTGATGGCATTGAGAGAGGTCTGATGCATGCGCTTTAGTTTGCAAGATGTAAAAAAGACAATCCACCGACGTGGTGGAGCGTTGTTTGTCTCATTGCACCTGTTGCGTCCTGGCGAGTTGCAGCAGGAGATCAGTCAACTTGTTGCCTACCATGAGCGTATGCTGGGCCGTCCGCGTAAACAGTTCTCGCTTGACGAAACTCGTGCTTGCATCGGCGATTACCGGCTGGCACAATGCTTGCTAGCAACGCTCAGCCACTGGTATTCCTGGCAGGCACGCGCGTGGGACGAAGTAGTGCGAGCCTGTGATTCCTCTGGCTTGCTCGCTCAACGGCTCCTTGATGCACACATTGATTCTGCGAGTGCGTTACGTCTGGTACTTTATCTCTTTGTGAATGAAGAGTACCACGGCTTTCTGAATGCGGAACGACGGGACGAGGCGCTGAGAGTTTTCGCGGACCGCTAT
>JAJZEJ010000377.1 GCA_021828635.1 Chloroflexota bacterium | reverse complement strand
ACAATCCCCTGACTGCGGCCGCGATTGCCGCTGAAGCAGGAGTTGATGACTTTCTGGCGCAAGCGACCCCGGAAGCCAAGCTGGAGCTGATAAGATCCGAGCAGGTCAAAGGAAAATTAGTGGCAATGTGTGGAGATGGCACCAATGACGCTCCAGCTCTGGCACAGGCTGATGTCGGGGTAGCCATGAACACTGGAACCATGGCGGCGCGTGAAGCCGGTAACATGGTTGATCTTGACAGCGATCCGACCAAACTCATTGAGATCGTGGAGATCGGGAAACAGCTATTGATGACCAGGGGCGCGCTTACAACCTTTTCTATCGCTAATGATGTAGCGAAGTATTTTGCCATCATCCCAGCGATTTTTCTAGCATTTTATCCGCAGCTGGGAGCGCTTAATATTATGGCTCTGCACAGCCCAAGAAGTGCGATATTGTCAGCCATCATCTTCAATGCGCTTATCATCATAGCGCTCATTCCGCTGGCGTTGAATGGAGTGAGGTATCGGGCCGACAGCGCTGCCAATGTGTTGCGACGCAACCTTCTGATCTATGGCGTAGGCGGGCTCATTATTCCCTTCATCGGCATAAAATTGATCGACATGGCTGTTGTGGCCATGGGATGGATTTAGGAGACGAACCCCGTGCTCAAGCATGTAATGCGCTCGTTTCTGATGATGGCGGTAATGACCGTTCTGACAGGGTTGATTTATCCTTTGGCGATAACCGGATTGGCGGAAGAGTTGCTGCCGTTTCAAGCTCATGGCAGCCTTATCAAGGCAGATGGACGCGTTATCGGATCTGCACTGATCGAGCAGCCGTTTAGTTACCCTGGGTATTTCTACGGTCGTCCTTCGGCTACAACGCCACCGGATAATGCGGCAGGCTCCGGTGGATCCAACCTGGGGCCTACATCGCTGGTCTTAGCTCAGCGCGTGCGCGCCGCAGCCGCTAAGCTGGCAATGCAAAATCCCAAAAGCGAGGTTCCGGTCGATCTAGTGACCACGTCTGGTAGTGGTGTTGACCCGGACATTACACCCGCGGGAGCCCTGTTTCAGGTACCAAGGGTGGCCGCGGCGAGAGGATTATCAGTGTCCACTGTACGGACGCTGGTGCTTTCCCATATTGATGAGCCGGTGCTCGGACTGATAGGTGAACCGCATGTTAATGTCCTTAAGCTGAATCTTGCCCTTGACCATCTTTCCACTCTCCATCCACGCGCTGCGATGCGTTAGACTGAAGGTATGAGCGACGAGCGCCAGGAGGCTACGCGGCCATCTCCCGAAGCTTTGCTAGAAGCGGCAAGGCTGGAGGGGCGTGGCCGCCTTAAGGTCTTTCTTGGTGCCGCCCCAGGTGTTGGCAAGACTTTTGAGATGCTGCAGCAGGCCAAAGCCAGGCGACTGGAGGGCGATGACATCGTCATTGGCGTGGTGGAAACCCATGGTCGCGTAGAAACTGAGTTGCTAACCCGTAGTCTTGAGACCATTCCCAAAAAACGCATTCCCTATCGCGGGCAGGTGCTTCTGGAGATGGATCTGGACGCAGTTCTGCAACGTCGTCCCAAGCTCGTTCTAGTTGACGAATTGGCCCACAGTAATGCGCCAGGCAGTCGCCATCCAAAACGCTACATGGATATAGAAGAACTGTTGGAAGCAGGTATCGATGTATATTCCACACTCAATATTCAGCACATTGAGAGCCTGAACGATGTCGTTGCGAAAATAACCCGCATCCGTGTCCGGGAAATCGTGCCGGATTCAGTACTTGACCGAGCTGAAGAAGTTGAACTTGTTGACACCACACCAGACGACCTGCTGCAGCGCCTAAGGGAAGGCAAGGTATACGTTCCCGAAACCGCGGCGCGTGCTGTTCGACATTATTTTATGCCTGGGAACCTTGCGGCGCTACGCGAGCTTGCCTTGAGGAGAACAGCTCAGCGGGTTGATGAGCAGGTTCTCAATTATATGCGCTCTCATGCGATCAAAGGACCATGGGAGTCAAGTGAGAGGGTTCTAGTCTGTGTCAATGAGCGGGCGAGCTCCCAAGCGCTCGTAAGATTCACCCGCAGGCTGGCAGACCGCTTGAAGGGCTCGTGGACGGCTATCCATATCGAAACCTCCCACACATCGCATCTCACCGAAGCGGAACGCGACCGGATCGCGGAAGCCTTGCGTATGGCAGAGCGGCTCGGTGGCCAGGTGGTAACCTTGCCAGCGCCCAATGCTGCAGAAGCCATCCTAGACTATGCTCGTGCCAATAATTTTACCCACGTCGTGTTGTCGAGTTACCCAAGGTATCGTCTTTGGGAACTGGTGAGAGGGTCATTCCTGAGTGCGGTGATCCGCAAAGCGGGTGATATCAACCTCCATATCGTACCATCACCTGAGCCATCTTCCGATCACGTTGACTGGCGACTTCTACCTCGATCACCAAATCTCGGCGACAAATATGCCTACATTGGGAGTACCACTGCTGTTATTGCTGCGTTGATCGTGGGCGAACTCTTAAGCCTTTTCGGAATTACCAATGTTGCCCTGGTGTTTTTAACGGCGGTGCTGGCGAGTGCCGTGGGTTACGGCCTCATGCCTGCGCTTTTCACCTGTGTTTTGGCTTCGTTAGCGTATAATTTCTTCTTTTTGCCTCCATTATATACGTTTACTGTTGCTGATCCGGAAAACGTAATAGCGCTTTTCTTTTTCTCCGTGGTTGCAGTAATTACTAGTAATTTAACCGCCCGTATTCGAGCCCAGGCGGTGGCTGCACAAGAGCGGGCGCAGGTTACCGAAAGTCTATACCAGTTCAGTCGTAAGCTCGCTGCCATTGCTGATATCGATAACCTCCTTTGGGCTGCGGCCTATCAAATATCAAGCATGCTCAAGGTTCACGTCGTGCTACTGCTGCCTGAGGAGGACAGCCTGGTGATACGTTGCGGCTATCCACCAGAAGACAGCTTGACGGAAACTGATTTGGCTGCCGCGAAATGGGCCTGGATCCACGGTACGGCTGCAGGTCGCGGGGCCGATACCCTGACCGGAGCAAAGAGGCTGTTTCTTCCTCTGCGCACAGGACGCGATGTAGTAGGAATTGTAGGGCTTGATAGTGACAGAACAGGTCCCCTGTTGACACCAGATCAGCGCCGGCTGCTTGATGCACTGGCAGATCAGACAGCGGTGGCTGTTGAGCGGATATTTCTGGCTGACGAGTTTGACCGCGCGCGTATAGCCTCCGAGGCAGAACGGCTTCAGGCGGCACTTCTAACCTCGCTTAGTCATGACCTGCGAACGCCTCTTGCCTCGATATTGGGTTCCGCGATGACCCTCAAGAATTATGATGAAAATCTGAGTGTAGCGGATCGTAAGGAAATGCTTGCTACCATCACCGATGAGTCCCAACGCCTAAACAGGTTCATCGCCAATCTTCTGGATATGACGCGTCTTGAGTCAGGGGTATTGCGACCTAAGCTCGATGATGTTGACGTAACGGATGTAATTGGAAGCGCTCTCACGCGCGCGCGCACCGTGCTCGCAGAAAATACGATCGAAACTCAAATTGAGGAAAATCTTGCGCTGGTAAAAGCTGACGCAGTCCTGCTTGAGCAGGCGCTGTTCAATCTTCTTGATAATGCGGCCAAGCATGCCGGTCCCGGTGCGGTGGTGCAGGTAAAGGCTCTGACAAGCGCGGACCAAGTGCATCTTATCATCATGGATAATGGTCCTGGAATTCCGGCGTCGTCGTTAGAAAAGATATTCGATAAATTTCATCGTCTCGAAGCCAGTGACAGCAAGAGGGCAGGCACCGGATTGGGACTCGCAATAAGTCGCGGATTTATCGAGGCGCTAGGAGGGACGGTGACCGCTACCAATCGCAACGATCAATCGGGAGCCGTCTTCACGATCACACTTCCTCAGTCGCATGCTCGGGTTGAGGAGGAAGGATTGTCGTCATGACATCAGGGACCCCCTTGCGGGTATTAGTGGTGGATGATGAGCCAGCGATACGTCGATTTCTTCGCGCCAGTCTGACAGCTGAAGGCTACGTGGTGTCGGAATCTGAAGATGGAGAGGATGCGCTTAAGCTCCTTCGACGTAACAGCTTCGATGTGGTACTGCTTGACCTTGGACTTCCTCACATGAGTGGCTTTGATTTTATCTCACGCGTGAGGGATTGGGGAGGTAATGTGCCAATCGTGGTATTGTCCAGTCGTAATGATGAAGGGGGAAAGGTGCGGGCGCTTGATCTTGGTGCCGATGACTATGTTAGTAAGCCGTTTGGCTTAGACGAATTGATGGCGCGGCTGCGCACAGCGGTGCGCCATCGGGTGCAAGAAGGCGGTGAGGAGCCTGTGTTCCAGAGTGGTGACCTGCGTGTTGATTTGGTAGCCAGACTGGTGACGATTAGGGACGAGGAAGTGAAGTTGACGCCGCGAGAATATGATTTGCTGCGGCTTTTGGTGGCTCACGCCGGCAAGGTGCTCACGCACCGCTTTATTTTGGACCAGGCATGGGGCGCCGGGACTGATATTGCCTATTTGAGGATATACATAGCGCGTCTGCGGCAGAAAATTGAAGTTGATCCTCAGCGACCTTCGCTGATTCTTACGGAACAGGGCGTAGGATATCGGCTGAAATGCTGAGCGCGAATAGCGCTGAGAGAATGCGCCGTCAGGGGCGGACCTTGGACGTGGGCCAGAGTGGCAACGCGCCAGGGGAAGGTACGTACAGGAAGTTTTGTTCCCACATGGGTTGAAATTCGATCGCAGTGCT
>JAJZEJ010000506.1 GCA_021828635.1 Chloroflexota bacterium | reverse complement strand
TCCGTGCCTTTGAGCCAGGGACCACCCTCTTTTTCTAGACCGGGCATCGGACACGCCAAAAGCTCACTAGCGGTTGCCATGTGCTGGAAATCGCCTGCATGAGTAACCGTGCTTTTTGTTGAGAGTGAATGACAATAGCGATAGGGAACAGGATATACTGTGCGTTGACCTTTACTCAACATCAGGAATGCTGCATGGTTGCTGACGCCTTCAAAGGGAGCAATCTCTTTGAAATCCTCAACTAGTTCTACGTGCAGAGAAATCTTACGCTGCTCCAGCTCAAAACGCCTAAAACCCGCGCTTGACTCCGTATGAAACACAGTGCCAGTAATGAAAAAGCCCAATTTGCCGTTATCGGTCAACCATTTATCGGCAACCTCATAGGTTATCACAGTCGAGATATCCGACTCGATGCCACCAACCCAACGATCTCTGCTAAACACACCTAGTTCCAAACATCGGGGCTTAATAAACTCAGCATATTCTGGTGGCAAATGACTCCATTTAACCCAGGGCGGATTGCCACAAATAAATTTTCCTGGTGGAACTGCGCCAGCCGCGAATCTATCAGCAAGAATTGAACACCAGATACCATTCCAGCTATGCTTGTGCAAATCAACCAGCGTCCTAATCGTTTCTTGCAAACAATCAGCTTCATCAATTGAGAGGTAAGTCAGTCCATAGCGGCGCTGTATAGCTGTGAATATTTTTTGAGCATCAAAACTTGCATCAATCAGTGTACGCATAAAAGCAAAAATAGCGAAAAAATCTTGTTGCCGAATCAATTTTTTAGGTACCGCGAAAGACTGTGTACCACGCTCTGTTTGCAGACTATGATAATAGATACCGGCCACACTATTAGCTGAATTAATAGCGTCAGCAAGAAATACGGGTATTCTCACTGGCTTGTGTGGGTCTAAATAGGGAGCCAGGTATACTACTAGCGAACCTTTAGCGGTTAAGACTGCAAGCGGATTGAGATCAAAGCCATACAAACCCTGCAATAAACCCTCCGCTGTCGTCGCTTCCTTCTTAACTTTTAGCCTTCTTCTCAATGCCTCTAACAAGAATGTACCAGAACCACAGGTTGGGTCGAGCAGTTCATCCTCCTCTGACCACCCTAATGTATCCAGAGCATGGGTCGCCAACCAATCAGGTGTGTAGAACTCACCGAGCGCATGTCGTAAAGCCGGTGGCACAAAGGTTTGATAGATGCCCTTGAACAAATCACGTGTAGAATCTGTTGATTTTCTTGATACATCGAAGTTAATGATACTCAATCGCGCTACAATGCGAGCAATACAAGTACTAAACGTTAGCCAGTGGTCATCATCATGATACCAGGAGAAGAAATCGCCGGATAACATGTTAGACACGCCTGCATCAAGAAATAACGTTCCTGATTCAAGTGAGCGTATACGTTCTTCAATACGCACACTTTGATCGGCAATATTGTGCGAACTATTTGATAGCGATAATGCCGCAACTAACTTGGCAATCAGGGCAATATAGGTGTTTAATGCAAAAAGGTAGGCAGTACTATCATCCTCATAGGTTTGCTGATGCGCGATACCTTGTTCTCTCAACAAAATCTTTAATTTTTCAGATTGCACACCAACAACCTGCCCAAATAGGCGTTTCCATTCAGTGAATAGCAAGAACGTTTTATTCGCTGTATTGCCTTGCGAGGCTCTAATAGCAGCAAAAAATAATGGAATAAGCTCACTACCAAGTGATGATGCGGGACCAACAAGCGCCGAAAGCAGTCCAGGGTGAACAAGAGGCGAACCATTCTCGGCAAGATATACTAATAGCCTTTCTGCTGCTGCTTCATCAAAGGGCATTAAAGTATCCCATGAAGGCAAATCATCGTTAAACTTGCCGAAGTTAACATGGCTACCGTCCCATGTCACTAGAATATATTCGCTAACGTCTCGTCCTTCTTCCAGTGAAAGAAGTTTTGCATATTCCTCAGCCTGCCCTCTAGCATGTAGCAGAGCAGCATTCATACTATTACGAAAACACGCAGGAGGCTCGTATTCAATGATAACTGCACCATGTGCCACATCGATAAATTTCGTTCTTTGTGGTGTACTCTTGCCTTCACCTTTATTCGATACAGCCCGTTCTAGCTGATACGGTGTCCATGCAATAGCTAGCTGATTACATTGATTTTCTAGCTCTTTCTCAATTTCATGGCGTAGATTAGCTTCATTACTGGCTGCATTGGTAATCTGTGCTACCCTGCGACTCAATTCCTGTGCATGAGCAATATATGTTTTACTGTCTATACTTATTTTCTCCGAAGTCATATATTACCTCGATTACAAGAATTACATCAAAATCGGTTGCTATCAAGCTAGATTACAGTATAGCGGTTTTCGGGGGAATCCTCAAGGATATTTAGAACCACATTCTCTGAGGAATTTTTGCTAATTGATGTACGGACCGGTTCACCGCGTCCGCCTGCACGTGGGCGTCACGATGCTTGGGCAACGGCGGATGCGGTGAACCGGTCCGTACATCAATTAGCATCCGATCTGCAACAAGCCCGTTTTGCAGCAGTAGTTGGGATCGGGCGCGGGGGGCATCTGCACATTGGTCATGACCTTTGTGAAGATGTCGTTATACATCGCCGCCACTATCGGGCCAATCACGGAACCGCCCTCACCAGCATTCTCTTTCATGGCTGTAATCGTCAGTGGAGGCAGTTGCGACGAAGTTGTCACCGAGTAGGGAGCCTGCGTGAGGAGCCAGGCGTGCGCTGGTTCGTTGCCGCCAACCTGGGCCGTGCCAGTCTTGCCGATAATGCCCATGCGCGAAGTGAAAAGCTGCGAGATGATGGAGCCGGAGCCGCAACGCACCACGCCATACATCGCCTGCCGCAGCTCGGTTGCCACCTGTGCTGAAACCAGGGAGCCGAGTGATTGCGGCGCAAAGTTCTCGACTGGCGTATTGCTATGGTCGGTAATCTTCATAATGAGCATCGGGCGCATCAATGTCCCGTTGTTGGCGACAATGTCGTTGACCAACGACATCTGCATGGGCGTGATGAAGTCGAAACCCTGCCCAAAGGAGTCGGCGGCCAACTCGTTATTCGCTAATGGCTGCCCATTCTTCTGCACTGTACTCACCGCTACAGGCAGATCGAATGGTATCTTTTGGCCTACGTAGAAGCGTTTGTTGTAGTCTAGCCAGGTCTGCTGACCGGTCTCCACACCGATTTGCGCGTAAATCACGTTGTCCGAGTGGCTATAGCCATACTCGCTTGTGACGGGGAAGCGAATCGTGTAACCTTGAATGTTGTTGCCAACGGGTCCAACCGCCTGTCCATTAAAAAAGACCGGTCCTAGCGCCTGCTGCTGATTAAACTCCTGATTGAGCGTGGTATGCCCTGAATCCAGGCCCGCCAGTAGTGTCACCGTCTTATAGATCGAGCCGGGTGCGTAGAGACCATACAGTGGACGCTCTAATAGCGGCTGTTCAAGTGTCTGCGCGGCGAGCGAATTATAGTAGCTAATATTGCCTTGCGAGAGTGTAGCAACCATCTTATTAGGGTCAAAGGTTGGATTGCTGACCATCGCCAGAATCTCACCGGTATGTGGGTCGGTGACGATAGCGGAGCCGCGATCAGACTGAAAGACATTATTATTATCAACGGGCGGACTATCGTTTATAAAGTCTTGATAGGCGATCTTCTGAATGCGCTCATCAATCGTCAGGTAGATGTTGTCACCAACAGGCGGACGATGCAGAATATGGTTGATAGAATTGTTGAGTGAGGTCATGCCAATACTACCATCCAGGTAATCGTTGAACTGAGCCTCAATGCCAGTGGCAGGGTAGCCGGGGACATAGTAGCCGATCAGTCCCGCCAGCGATGGGTCGGTATAGTGGCGCATGAAGCCACAGGTACCGGTGTTGGTTGAATAGGCCAACAACACACCATTGCGATCATAAATGTTGCCGCGCACCGGCGCGTTGGTGGTCAGACAGGGGCGGCTATTGTGTGGATTGGCCGCCACCTGCTGCGAAACAAGCACCTGCCAGTAGACCAGACCGGCACTGGCAATCATAAAAAGTGCGATGAAGACTATCGTGACCTTGCGTATCTGTGTACTTATATCCATCAATCAGCATCCTTCACCTGTTTATCTTGCGGCGATACCTCTGGTACACCCTGACATACGATAGAATATGGAGACAAGTGTATCATTGATACTCATCTATTGCAAGTGAAGTAGCTCACAAGGGCCAGGGTCTGTGAATGATCTTCTTTATCGGCATTTTTACGCATGATAGTGGCGCAGCACCTCGTCTATGCTATCGCCGCCATATTTCTCCAGCAGCGCCTCGGTCAGCACCTGCACCATCATGGCCTCGCCAACGACGCCGGCGGCGGGTACGACACAGACATCGCTGCGTTCGTAACGGCTCTGGTCGATGTTCTCACCTGTCGCCAGATCAACGGAGGGCAAAGGATGGGCTAGTGTTGGAATAGGCTTGACGCCAACACGCACCACCAGTGGCTCACCATCTGTAATGCCGCCTTCAATGCCACCGGCGTTGTTGCTCAAGTGAAACCATTGCCCGTCTTCGCCGTGACGCAGAACATCATGAACGTGTGAGCCAGTCTCATGCGCGGCGGTAAAGCCCGCGCCGATCTCCATTGCTTTGACTGAAGGAATACTCATCATGGCCAGACCCAGACGCGCACCGAGACGGCGATCCCACTGGCTGAAACTGCCCAGCCCTATCGGCACGCCA
>JAJZEJ010000284.1 GCA_021828635.1 Chloroflexota bacterium | reverse complement strand
CAAACCCAGTTCGTGCCGATATTCAGTCACAAGCCGCCGTCGTTGCGCCCGCCGTTCATTAAGCAACAGAACCAATAGCAGCAAAGCCAGCAGGAAGAGTATCAGACCAATCGGAAAGAGTGTGCTGTTGACCATATTCATCGCAGCACCACCGCAGCTACCATTAATAGTAGACCTAGCACAACGATGGCAACGGCCAGCCAGAGGAGTCGCCGCGTCAGGCCAGCCGTACCAGTCACGGGAACACGCTCCGCCTCCATCTCCTCAAGTTCCCCTGGTTCTTCCAGTGCCGCTACCGCATCGGCATGATCCTGGTGCTGCTGACGCCCCTGTTCAAATGCACCACGCCGTAGCAGCAACTGCTCGATCATCTGATATTCTGGTAGAGCGGGAGCCTGGGCATCATGCTCATGTTCCAGTTCAACCAGTCGCGCAAACAACTCTTCGCTATCAGTTTGCGCGGCTGACTCAAACCGTTCATGCCACCATGTGAGTGGACAATAAGCAAAAGTCGCAACCTCACTGGCGGTAAAGATGCGCTGTGATTGATGCTGTTGTTCTCGTCGTCGCTCCATGATCTTACCTGGACGCGATAAATCGGCCCCTACGGGCGTGATAAATCATGCCCCTACATTTGTTGGCATTCCGGCAAGGCCGAGGGTATCGGCGATGCTGGACATGGCCTCGATTACAAAGGCAATATGTTCATCTAAATCAACGCCCATTTCGGCGGCCCCGCGCACTAAATCTTCGCGGTTGACTCCGGCGGCAAAGCCCTTCGCCTTCATCTTTTTGCGCACCGACGAAACCTCCAGCCCAATCACGCTCTTATTAGGGCGCACCAGGGCGGTCGCGGTAATCATGCCAGTGATCTCATCGCAACCATAGAGTGCCTTCGAGAGTAGATCATTGCGCGGGTTAGTCTCTAGATTAAGATCGTTGTGCGCCAGGATAGCGTAAATAATGCGCTCGTCATAGCCACCCTCGCGCAACCAACCCGCCATGACGCGGGTATGCTCATGCAGATCTGGATACTCCTCGTAATCGGCATCGTGCAGCAGACCCGTCATCGCCCACAATTCTTCGTCCTCGCCATACTTGAGAGCATAGAAGCGCAACGCCACCTCTACAGCATACATATGTTTGCGCAAATTCTCATTTTTGACATGCGTAGTCATCAATTCATACGCATCAGCACGTGTTGGCATACTATTTTTTCTGTTCCCCTCTACTCTATAATAATGGCGGTCCATAGCCGTCTGTTGCCTATTATAGCATAGCCAATCGGCAAGGTAACGTGTGCGAGATAAGTTAGCAATAGTTTCGCGCAGGCATTGCAGGAACCATCGGAAGTTCTTGCGGTCCTTGCTAGTAGTTATGCGGGGTGGTTGATTAGGAGCAACACACCAAGTACAACGATGATGATGAACACATAGTGTTTGAACTTCTCCGTGGGAATACGCCGATGTAAAATCATGCCGAGGACAGTGGCAACGACAATAGCGGGCAAGGAAATTCCATAAAGTGTGAACAGATTCGCAGTCCACAGGCCACCGAGGCTCTGACCAACAACGACGAGGATACCGGCAATCAGAAAGTGTGCCTGTAGCGTGCCATGAAAGCGAGCTGGATACCAGCGGCGCAACGTCCCATAGACGACGACAGGGATACCGGTGATGTTGTAGGCGCTACCAAGCATACCGGCGACAAAACCAAAGGGTAATGCCCAAGCACGGCTACTAAACAGAGAACGTGTACCTGTTTGATGAAGCATGAGCCGCATCAGCGATGAGGCACCGTAGATAATGAGGAAAGCTCCCAGTAATCTGGTAATCAGGACAGAGGGTGCAAGAGTCACCAGAAGCAGCCCGACTGGAATACCGGCGAGCGTGGCAAGAGCTAACCAGGGCAGGATGGGAAAATCAATGTGACGCCAACTGGAAGTTATCGTCAGTCCAGCGACCGTCAGTCCAACCAGGCCAATCAGAGAGATTGAGGTATCCAGATTGATTGGCAAAAGTGCGAGCAATGGCATACTCACAACCGCTTCTCCAAAGCCGAAGGTAGCTCGCATGAATGCCCCCGCAAAAACCACGGCAACTACCAATAGAGTCAGCGTAACATTCATTAAGCAGCCTCTCCAAAGCACCATTTTATGTTGGAATAGCATAAAAAAGCAAAATTTGTTGATCTATTTAGTATATCATCTCTTGCATGAGCAAGGATGGGTTGAGTTCTTGCAGGCATCCATCCGCGTTACTCTACACCCATTATCCTTTGAGAGGACCGCATGAGAGCCTGGCCTGTACATACTGATCGTGATAGAATGACATAAAATGTCAAAATATAGGTGGGAAATTGAGTGATGCCAGAGAAACAAGAGCAAAACATGCTCACCATCAGACGCTACACACCAGCAGATCAACAAGCCGTCGAACACTTGCATGTCTTCGTTATCCAGCAGACGGGAGCTTATCTTGGGCGTGGCCCGTGGGACGACGATATCTATGCCATTGAAGCAACCTACCTCAACAACTCCGGCGAATTTCTGATCGGCGAATATGCGGGCCAGGTTGTCGCAATGGGAGCCTTGCGTCGCACCTCAACCACACGTGCCGAAATCAAACGCATGCGTGTCCACCCCACTTATCAGGGACGTGGCATCGGTCAGCGCATCCTCAACGAACTCGAAGCCCGCGCCCGCACACTTGGCTATACCACGCTTCATCTCGATACCTCTACCATACAAATAACAGCACAGAAACTGTATGAGAAAAACGGCTTCCGCGAGGTCGGCAGGGAACCGATTCAAAGTTTAGAGGTTATTTTGTATGAGAAAGAACTATAGCTTATGAATGGTGTATGACATGCAACATTGTCTGGAACAACGACTGCTTTGCTGATGTAGAAGAAGTTAGAACGCCGCCTTTTGTCGAGAAACGAACTGCCTCGAAGCCGTCTTTGAGCATCCGCGCTTCATACTCATGAATGGCTTGCAAAAGAGGTCTCTCTTCATGAGCAACGGAAATTAGTGCTTCACAGAGAAGACGTGCGTCGAGCAAAGCCATATTTGCACCTGAGCCGCCCGCAGGACTCATGGCATGGATGGCGTCACCTAAGAGGGTGACAGGAGTACTCTGCCAGGGTTCACAGGGTACTGAAACACGAACCGCAATTGGAAAAATCTCCGAGGGATCACTTGCAGCAATCAGCGCCCGCAGGTTCGGATGCCAGCTTTTTATCTGCTGCAAGACCAGTTGACGGAGTACCATACCGTCCATGCGAAACAGTTCATCGTCGGAAGCGGCAAACTGTATGCGAGGAGCATTCAGTGACCACATGAGATAATCACCATTGGTATGAAACTGCACATCAGGAGCAAACTGCGCTGCGGCCTCAACGGGCGAGTGAAGAAATTCAATCAGGCCAAGAGCCATACTGAATTGCGAACTGGTAACGACGGTAAAGCCGTGATGAAGAACATCGGGAATCAAAGGCCGGGTAACTTTCGTTAGTAAGACTTTCCCATAGATGCAACGGGTATCAGTATCAACAATGGTGGCTTCGGGAAGGAACTGCTGGCGCAGGCGCGAATTGACGCCATCCGCCGCGACCAATACATCCCCACAGGCAACTGTTCCACCGGAGAAGAAAGCTTGTACGCTCCCATCGGCTTGCTGCTCATAATGGCTGAACTCTTTGCCGAACGAGACAACTTCATCAAGACCAGCGAGAAGAATCTCGCGGAGTGTCAACCGATCTACGCCAGCGTTAAATGGTGCTGGGCTGGTGATATCCACCTTCGGCGAAGTAATCACCCTCAGTTTTTTGAGGTGTTTGTTCATCACGGTGATCTGCTGGCTTGGCGGAGAAGCCGTTGCGGTGAACAGCTCGAATAAATGAGATGGCAGGCAGGCACGTAGCCCACTCGCTCCACGGGTATCAATATGAATACGGTAGCCCTGTCTCCTGATGACTGGCGTTGCATCGCGTTCATAGACCGCGACGCTGATACCTGCCTTTCGTAGTCCTTGAGCCAGGCATAGGCCACCGAGACCTCCTCCTATAATGAGGACATGAAAGGATGATTCTGACACGGCGTTTCCTTCCTTGCACTTGAGTTAAGCCTCAAGTATCTAAGAATATGGACGTTTCGTCGTGTCATTTTTCCAATCTGAGCCTCTTTATGCATTATTTGGCCGATATTCTAGATTTTCTCTTTTTCGCACGCCCAATCCTGGCTCTTCTGGCAAAATTAGCTTGCCATCTTTGACTTGCACACCTTCATAGGGGTCGTCGTCAATCAGCAGGTGGCCGTCCAGGTCGGCATAATCGACCAGGGGTGTGAGATGGGCCGCCGCCGTGATCGCTATCGAGCTTTCGATCATACACCCAATCATAATACGCAGATGATGCGCCCGTGCCGTATGAATCATCTTGAGCGCGTGTCTTAGACCACCACACTTCATCAGTTTGATATTGATGCCATCAACGCACTCGGCCACCAGAGGAATATCCTCTACTGTGACACAACTTTCATCGGCGATAATCGGTACTGGCACATTGTCCCGAATTAGCTTTAGACCTTTGAGGTCGTGCGCGGGTAGCGGCTGCTCTACGAACTCGATGTTATAGGGAGCCAGCGCGTTGATCATTTTGATCGCCTCTTTGGGTGTCCAGGCGGTGTTGGCATCGACGCGAATGGTGGCCGAAGAGACATCGCGGATAGCTTTCAGCGTCTCCACATCGTGGCCGGTGCAAACGTTGAT
>JAJZEJ010000671.1 GCA_021828635.1 Chloroflexota bacterium | reverse complement strand
AAGAATTTCCTATAGCCATAGGTTTTGGCTATAATGGTCTAACATCAGCAGAGCCATATATTACGGTGGATGTACCAGAGAAGATAGCCGATGATCATACTACTGGGGAGCAATTGGTGCATGGAAGTGGTACAATGCCGCTACTGCCTGCGATTGATCGTACACCAAAACTCTTTATCAAGGGAAAACAGGTGCGGCCCGATTCGGGCTATAGCCGTGCTGTGTATAGCCATGATGGCAAGGTAATTGGACAGGTGGGCGAGGGCAACCGCAAGGATATTCGCAACGCTGTCGAGGCGGCGCATGCGGCCAGTGCGTGGTCCACGAATGCAGCACATAATCGGGCGCAAATTCTGTATTATATCGCTGAAAATCTGGCTGTACGCGAGAGCGAGTTTGCGCGGCGTATTGTGCAGCAGACAGCGTGTAGTCGGGCCGAGGCACTGCAAGAGATCGAAGCGAGCTTATCACGCCTGTTCAGTTACGCGGCGTGGGCTGATAAATATGAAGGTGCGATACACCGACCCCCCATGCGTGGTGTGGTGCTGGCTCTACCCGAATCTATTGGTGTAATGGGTATAGCCTGTCCCGATGAGTATCCTCTGCTGGGTTTTATCTCGCTGGTCGCTCCGGCTATCGCAATGGGTAATGCTGTGGTCATTATCCCATCGCAAGTTGCACCGCTCTGTGCGACCGATATGTATCAGGTTTTCGAGACTTCTGATCTGCCTGCTGGCGTCGTCAATATCGTCACAGGCGAACGCGATGAGCTAAGTCGCGTGCTGGCTGAGCATGATGATGTTGATGCCATGTGGTACTTTGGCGATGCTGAAGGTGCGAAGATGGTAGAAATGGCTTCCTCTGGTAATATGAAACGCACCTGGGTAAGTTATGGGCATAGCCGCGATTGGCTTAGCACGATACAAGGTGAGGGCCAGGAATTTTTGCGCGAGGCCACGCATGTGAAGAATATTTGGGTGCCTTACGGGGAATAGAAGTGAGAGCGAAGCAAATAAAGACATGCCTGCAAAAACCGTGGTTTTTGTAGGCATGTCTTTATTTGCTTCAAATTTATTTACCAACCACGTAGCGCAGTTGTTTGACGACCTGCTCTAGTTGTGTGGCGGCATCGGTTGCGGATGTGGCACCTTGTGCCAACTGCTCCGTCACCTGTGTAGCGACTTTGAGTGCCGTACCCAGCTTTTGGTTGCTGGCTGTCTGGTACTCGGTCGCGTTCTCGATATACTTGGCGGCGGCCATAATGCGCTCAATACGCTGGCGAGCGGCTTGTTCGTCAAGCATATGCCAGTGTTGAATAAGTTCTTCAGCGACATCGCGCAATTGCGTTGCGGCATAGCGCGAGGCTTCGGCATAGTATTGTACCGATTGTAGCCCGACCTGCGATGAATCGACCACCCACATCTGTTCGGAGGCGGCATCTTGCTGGCGGCTTGCTAATGAACTCAGTGCCTGACTATTGTTACGCAGGTACTCGACCGAGTCCATGATGGGTTTGGTGATGCGGCGACCTGCGATTGAGCCACTGATGGTCACGATGATGAGGATCAGTGCAGCAATCAATGCTGTGGAGATCAACTGATTGTTGGCAACCGCCGTGACGGTGTTGACCGGACTCAGCACGAAGTAGGTCCAGGGTACATTCGTGGTAGACAGAACTGCTACCTGGAATTGCTCGTTCTGGTGGATAGGCTGAGCCTGAAAAGTAGTGGGAGAAGCGAACTGCAACATGTTGGCAAAAGTGCTGTCGTTGGTAACAGGTACAGACGTGTTTGCTCCAAAACGCTTTTCTGTGCTGATCTCCTGCTGCACTGTGCTGGAGATGGGTTTGACAGCCTCGAAGAGATTGGCCATATTTGAGTCGGCGATGCGAATACCATTCTCGTCCAGGATAAAGGCATAGCTTCCCTGGCCGTTATGTGTATCATCTGTAACGATATTCCAGATGTAGTTGAGGTTGAGCGAGGAACGGATAAAGCCGAGCAAGGTATGCGTCGTGGGATCGGCAATAGGTGAGTATATATCTACCGAAGCAGTGTGTTTGGTAGGATTGTAGTACACATCTGAAACGAAGGTTTTGCCTGTATCAACCTCTTTGAGGTATTCGGGCGGGACCAGATAATTTCCATGCGCCGCAGGTTGCCCAGGATAGTAGAGGCGTAGCTGGCCTTGTGGATTGAAGAGTGACCAGTTGGTATAGTTCTTGTCGCGGAAGTTTCCGGCGAGTAGCGAATATGTAGCGTGAGTAGCTAAGTCCTGGTAGCCCAGCGTACCGGGTTGTGCAGCTAGAAAGGTCTGCACCGAGGGAACCTGAGCCAGGGTCTCCGCGTCTAATTGACGCTCATTAAAGTACGTACTGATCAATTGTACACGTGTCTTGGCGTCACTTTGCATGGCTGTATTGGCCTGAGAAATTAGTGCTGGGCGGGCTAATAGCTCACTAACGATAATAGTAATGATGAGGGGAATGATGGCGGCGCTGACCAGCCATAATGAGACACGAATTGACAGTGAATATCTTCTATGTTGGAGCGGTGCCAACTCTTGTCGAGCCATTGAGAGAACCATCCTTTAATCGCTAACTAAACGTGTAGTACTCCTATCTGTGCCAGATCACGGAGTAACTTCATCACTTCATCTGGTTTGCGTCCGACCAGGCGTACCAATTCTGCAATAGAGCGATGTCCATCGATGAGCAACAATAAATGCCGATGCGCACGCGACAGTTTTGCGCGGTCAAGTAAGATCAATGCTTCCTGAAGTGGGCGTGTGCGATAGGGTATCCCGTTTATTCCATTGCCTGTCGTAGCTGGCAAATGTGTGGGTATACTTGATAAATTGTTTGGCGGCGTCGAAACCTGTAACGATGGATGAGGTGTTGTCTTCAAAGCACCTGTATCAGCAGGAGTGCGTGGCAATGCGACCAATGGGCCTGTAAGTCGCTCCATATTCTCTGAGTCGGCAGCGACAAAGGTAAAACGACATGCATTCCACGTGCCGAGCCATACTAAAGCTGTCTGACTCGTGCGTTGACCTGCGGAGGCATGAGTAATTTGTCCCTGAATGAACGAGATAGCTCCCTCTTCACGTTGAAATCCTTCACCGCGCTCAACGAACAATGTACCGGTCTTTTTGCCAAGTTGAATGACCTGAATGACATTGCTCAGCTTGTCCGTCGTCGTGCCGCGTCGTTCTGGCATAAGCCTGTTACTCCGTCTCTGAAAAGAGTATCTTTCTATTGTTGCGCAAGCAATAGTTGACAACAATTGTAGTGAACGAGCTACACAAGCATAGCATAATGTGGGGTTAAAGACAAATTTATGTCAAGCGTAGCCGTTTCGGGCTATTGTACCATGCTCTGTGTGTCTTTGCGTAGTATTTTGTCGCACCTTATGCTAAGTCAACGCTCTGTGTGTTTCTCCTGATGCCATAGAGTTACGACTTGCTGATATGCGTCCCATGTATCGACATCATATTGTGAAGTAATTTCTGGTCTTTCCACTGTCGCAATTTCATCCCGATGAGCTTCAATTACACTTCGACCGCCCTCATCGCCACTAATGTGTAGAAATTCAGGGAAAAGACCGCTGGAGAAGAGCATGGGATGACCGCGCTTGCCCTGGTAGAGTGGAGCAATAATACGCTTATTTGTAGTCTGCCTTGCCGCAAGCAACGCATCAATAATGTGGCTGGTGACGAGTGGTTGATCGCCGAGAAGGATTACAGCACTGTCGATGAGCAGTGTATTCTCTGTTACATCTGTGGTAGTTTCAGTTTGTGTCGTGCGCATGTTCATCTTTTGTAGCTCTTGCATACCTCGGCGCAAAGAGCTACTCATGCCTTGTTGATAGTCTGTATTTTCTAGAAATATTACTTCTGGTTGGGCCAGTGCATAGTCCAGAACAGCACGCAAGGTTGCGGCTTGATAGCCCGCGACGATGAGGATAGGGCGTGCCTGTGATGCCAGTGCGGCATCAACAACATGTGCGATAACGGGGCGATCTCCCAGTGGTAGCAGAAGTTTATGGCGTCCCGCGCCCATGCGACTAGAAGTGCCTGCGGCCAGGATCAGCGCGGCGGTAGAGCGCATTTGTATAGTATCCTTCCCATTACAACGAGCTGAGTGACGGTAAAGATTTGTGATTAGATGTTATAATAAAGGCTAAGCTAAGTGTCATCGTAACACAAATACGTCTATGAGTGAACTTAGGCTCTCTATCCTTTGGGAGGAAGCTGATGTAGGGACCGATTGATCGCGTCAATCACGCCGGTGCTTGGGCAAACGGACGCGATCAATCGGTCCCTACATCAACCATCAGAAGCACCCAGAAAGATGTAGACCCTGAATTTATGTCATAGCACGGTTTATAGAAGTCAGCAAGTTTATCAGGAGCCATCATCATGCTAAATGTTTCTCATATTGATCAGTCGGTAGAGTTGAGCGCGGAGACACAGGCCAGATATGAGCATCTGCAAGCGATTTTACGCGAGATGGAGTCGGTGGTTGTTGCTTATTCTGGTGGTGTGGATAGCGCCCTCTTATTAAAGGTTGCGCATGACGTGCTGGGTGAACGTGCTATTGGCGTAATTGCTGTTTCACCGGCCTATGCGCCGGAAGAGACGGAAGAAGCTATGGCAGCAGCCCGTCAAATGGGTATTGATGTGTTAAAGATTGAAACAAATGAACTAGAGGATGAGCGTTATATAGCCAATGATTTTAATCGCTGTTACTTTTGCAAGACAGAATTGTTTAC
>JAJZEJ010000049.1 GCA_021828635.1 Chloroflexota bacterium | reverse complement strand
GATGCTTTTCCAGCAACTCAGCCAATTTCGGCATCGCCAGAGCGCGATAGCCAGAGGTTTTGAAGAAGAAACTATAGTAGATGTCCATCAGGCGATAGAAGCGAAACTTCTCATCAATCCAGCCAACCTCCGGCAATAGTTCACGTCGGAAAGCCATCAGGTAGCCCTCAATAGCATCGACATCCGGTCCCGCCGACTCACGAAAATCGCGCAGATCATCGGTGACAAGGCCATAGGGACCAACAACACCAATATTGCGGTCGGCCAACGTCATCGCCAAAGGTTCCCAGATGTTGCCTTCGACCTCAATCGAAGTATCCATCAACACAATATAACGCCCGCGACTGGCCCGCATGGTGGCATTACGCCCAGCAGCAAAACCAATATTGTGGTCAGCGAACAATACCTGTAGCGCGATTGGCTGACCTTGCTCCGCGACTAAATCGCCGGAACGGGCCAATTGCTCCAAATAGGGTAGCGTGTCATCGGTTGAACCATTGTCGATAATGACCAGTTCAAGTTGCCGATGGTCTGCATAAAGGCAGACGCTCTTGATGCAGCGTTCCAGGTCATCGCGGCTATTGTGCGCTAGCAAATTGATTGAGAACTCACACTGATCCGGTTCATGAGTACGGTCAGGTGCATCGGTCGAACGCGACAGCACGAGAAACTCATCTTCCGGTCGGCGTTTAACGACCAGCGAACCTTGTAGCGTATCGCGCACTTCGTAGCCCTCGGTCTTGATCTCTTCGCGCACCACATCGGCATTATGGTAATCAACATACTGACGCAACTGCTCACGCTCATGCACCTGCTCAGCCACGGGCGCGGGTACTGTCGCCAGATAGACATTGGGGTCACGTTGCTGGCGTGGTCTATCACTCTGGAGATAGCCTTTGAGATCAAAGCCCAGGATACGATCAAAATCGAGTAGCAGGCGCAGGCGCGTCGTGGGGTCGATCTCACGTGAGCGCAACATAGTCCACGTCACAGCCATCGCACGCGGCATATTCAGATCATTTTCGACCTCTTTGAAGAAGCTATCGTGCAAAGGATGCAGACTCAGCGATTCTTCTGAGAAAACCTCGGATGAATCGGCGACAATCAACAAGTCGTAGGCCAGGTTGCGCAGACGCTCCAGCGAGGTTTGCGCAGCTTGCAGGGCGCGAAAGGTGAAATTGACGCGGCTACGATAAAGCGCGGTGGTATAGAAGTAGCGCAGGGCCATCGGGTCAAAGCCACGAGCCTCAATCTCCGAGCGCGTATAGGCGTTGCCAGTTGACTTAGCCATCTTCTGCCCATCAGCCAGCAGGTGTTGCGCGTGTACCCAATAGTTGACAAACTGTGTGCCGGTACAGCCCTCGCTCTGCGCAATCTCATCTTCGTGGTGTGGGAAGATATTATCGACGCCACCAGTATGTAAGTCAAAATACTCGCCCAGGTACTTCATCGACATAGCCGAGCATTCAATATGCCAGCCAGGGAAGCCGCGTCCCCAGGGACTCTCCCAGGCCATCTCACGGTCCGGCTCGGCTGGTTTCCAGAGTGGGAAATCCTCTGGATTGTGCCGATCAGTATCCACACCCTCGCGGACACCAGCTAGCATATTCTCTAACAGATTGCCCGATAACTTGCCATAAGAGGGAAAGCGTTTGATGTCATAATAGATGTAGCCATTGATCTCATAGGCAATATCTTTTGCCAACAACGCCTCAATAATAGCAATCATTTCAGGTACATGCTCTGTGGCACGTGGGAAGATGTGCGCGGGCAGAATATTGAGCGCGGCTTCGTCATCATGAAAGGCTGTGGTATAGAAATCGGCGATCTGGCGCGATGTTTTGCCTTCTTTACGCGCCTGGGAGATGATCTTATCTTCACCGCGATCCAGCATCTCTTGCCGCATATGGCCCACATCGGTCAGGTTTTTGACGTGCATAACCTCAAAGCCGCGATACTCGAAGATACGGCGTAGCCAGTCAGCCATTGTGAAAGTGCGCAGGTTGCCGATATGGATATAGCGGTAAACGGTGGGGCCGCACGAATACATTTTGATGGTATTCGCTTCCAGGGGTACAATCTCCTCGATTTTCCTGGTGAGCGTGTTATAAATCTTCATGGCAGTGCTTATAACCTCCAGCACGGGGGAAACAACTGAGAAGGCTTGATTGTAAATGACATAATGTGCTTTCATATGGTACGTGCGAAAACACAGGTTTGTCAAGGAAGCGTCGTGCCGGAGGATTGTACCAAAAACTTAGAGGCTGTTTTTCAAATCGCTATTGTACCTGCCATACTCGTACCGTCGCATCCTCACTACCGGATACACAACACATTCCATCCGGTATCCAAGCCAGCGTATTGACAGTATTTTCATGTTCGTTATAGCTCATTACCACATTACCACTGATTGCCTCCCAAACCAGAACTCCACTTCCTTTAGAAGCAGAGGCAATTAGCTTGCCTTCCGGTTGCCAGAATAGGGCGGTCACAATACGCGAATGCTCACGGAATGTTTGCACGTGTTGACCAGTTGTGGCATACCAGACATGAATGAAACTATCCCAAGCAGCAGAAGTAATATATTGTCCATCAGATGACCAGGAGAGCATTCTTACCTCTCGTTGATGCCCACTATAGCAACAGATACGCCTTCCAGTTAGAGCCTCCCACACATGCACCTCTTTGTCATCACTTCCCGATGCCAAGAACAAAGAATCAGGCGACCAACCAAGAGCCAAAATAGAATCACGATGAGCTTGATAGCTGTATAGTAGTCTTCTAGCAGAAACATCCCAAATACGCACAGTGTTATCATCTCCTGCTGAGGCGATATATTTACCATTCGGCGACCAAGCTATAGCACGAATACGGTTCATATGACCAGCATAGCTATGAATGCGTGTTCCTTTGCTTACCTCCCACACCTCTATGGCACGCTCTCTATTGGTACAGGCAATATATTGGCTGTTATGTGACCAGGCTATCATTCGTGCAACATCATTATGCAGGTCATACACTACAATCCGATCTCCTGTAGTCGCACTCCAGGTCTGAATAGTCTTATCTTCGCCAGCAGAGGCAATGTATCTGCCATCAGGAGAACAGGCTACAGCAGTCACTGCTCCAATATGTCCGTGATAGAGAACCAATGTAGTACCAGGAGCAACAACAGGAGCGGGTACCAGAATTTGTTCCAACACCTGTTTCACTTCCAACATACTCTTCGGTCTCTTCGAGGCATCTTTTTCAAGCATGCTAAGAATGAGCGTGTTGAGCCGCGTTGATACTCCTGAAACTAAAAGCGGCGGGAAATCAAATATCGGCGAGGGATCATTACCAGAGAGTAATTGATGAAGGGTTGCACCTAGACTATAGATATCGGAAGCAGGCGTTGTCATTCCCCTGAATTGTTCTGGCGAAGCATAGCCAGGAGTTCCTAAACGCTGCGTGTCGTTACTTCCAGGATTAAACAAACGGGCAATGCCAAAGTCAATTAAGTAGACAGAATTATCGGATGTCAGCATAATATTAGCTGGCTTTAAGTCACGAAACACAATAGGCGGTTGCTGTGTATGAAGGTAATGTAATACTGTACATAGCTCTATAGCAATTTTGAGAACTTCTACCATTGGCAAGCTCCCGCCTACCTTTTCTAGACGGTCTTCTAATGTCTCTCCTTTTATCAAATCCATCACTAGGTAGGAACGTCCATTATCATCAAAAAAATCATAGACTTGCGGTAAGTTCGGATGTGAAAGTTGCACCAGCATGGTTGCCTCGCGCCTGAAAGCTTCTGTCGCTTCGGTAATCTTCTTAGGAGTATTCAAATTACTCAAGCTCATTTCTTTAATGGCGCGTTCCTGACCTCCAAATAACGTATCTATCGCCAAATATACCGCTCCCATGCCGCCCTGTCCCAATTGATGCATAATTCTATAGCGTTGTTTCAACAGTTGTTGAGAAGGAAGATGGCCGGTAGCTGTCTTACTCGTGGGTTGGACAGGTGTAGGTTGGACAGACATGGGTTGTTGACCACCCTGCACAGGTAAATGGCAATAATAACAGTTTATAGCATGCGAAGGGTTGGTCGCGCCACAGTTGTCACAGTATATTTCAGAAGAAACCATATGACAATTATCCCCATTCTAACATGTAGAGTACATATTAATAATCAATATGCCAGATACATACTGTTTCATCACTACTAGCCGAAGCCAAGTACTTTCCATCGGATGACCAGGCCAACGCATTGATTGCTGCTGTATGCTCATGATAAGAGAACAAATATGCGCCCGTGGTAGCGTTCCATATCTGGATGCTCATATCTTTACCAGCCGAGGCAATCAACGTTCCATCGGGCGACCATGCTACTGCGTATACACCTTTGATATGATTCGTGTAAACACATAGGTCATAACCGGATACTGCCTCCCAGATATGTATTTTATGATCTTCACTGCCTGAGACAAGACGTGTGCCATCGGGCGACCATGCTAATCCATAAACAGCTTTTTCGTGTTTAGCATACGTTAGCAGTTTTTGTCCATGAGTCGATGCCCAAAGCTGTACCGTCTTGTCGTTGCTAGCGGTAGCGATAGACTTTCCATCTGGCGACCAGCAGAGAGCAGTAATCACTTGCTGATGCCCTTTATAGAGAGCTATAGAGGTTTTTGTATCTACTTTCCACACAACTGCTTCGCTCGCAATACCACCAAAGGCAATGCTCGATCCATCGGACGACCAAGCGGCTACGCAATTTGACCACAAACTCG
>JAJZEJ010000812.1 GCA_021828635.1 Chloroflexota bacterium | reverse complement strand
AGTATAATCACGCAGATAGAAGGTATAGGATAGAGTTGCAAGACGTGCAAGGCAAGGTGCCAGCGTTTTCCCAGGCTCCAGCCGATTGAAAGCATAACGAAACACCAGATGATGGAACCACTTATAGCAGCTAGCAAAAAACGTCCAAAGGGCATCCGCGCAATACCAGCCGGAAAACAGGCGAAAGGTCGTACATAGGGCGTCATGCGCGAGAGAAAAATCATCCAGGCTCCCGATTTTTGAAACCAGCGTTCAACAATCACCACTTTACGCTCCTCGACGTGCAAGCGCCTTGCTAATTTCAAAATCAGCTGATGGCCGCCATAGGCACCGATGGCATAAGCAAGACATGCTCCCACTACGCTACCAAGCAGCGCCACTAGCAACAGCACTCCGATATTGACATGGCCTAGAGAAGCCAGCGCACCCGTAAACAGCAACAACGTATTATTCGCCACCGGTACCCCTGAGCTTTCTAGCAGAAGCGTGATTGCTACGATGCCATAGAGCAGTAGCGGGCTGGCATGTAAAATCATATGGAAGATAGCGGACATACGCTCTATCCTTTTTTCCGTGTCACAGAAGCACTACTTTTTTATTTTTTCTCTATACATAACCATTTTTATACAATATACCATTACGAACAAGACTGACAAGCGGTTACGAGTGGCACAGCTATCTGGTACCCCCTCGCAACTATCGAACTTTATTGCCGGTAGCTCGTATCAGTCTACGAGTCTCTCTAGTTGAGACAGGAAACTGTTCATCTGTACACTACACACTACACACTACTCTCTCATATGTATTTAATCATGATAGAGCATACTGAAAAGCCAGTAGACACACTAGTCAGGAAAGCAATTTATTCATGAGAACAACATTACCACCACCTACTAAAGATAAAGATAAGGCCAGAGGGCAAATGAGTGAGCCTGCTGCTCGCTCTGCTTTTATTATTTTGCTGCTTATCAACATTCTAAACTATACTGACCGTTATGTTCTCTCTGCTGTGCTACCAAAGATTCAGACGGACCTGCATCTGGATAATACACAACTTGGACTACTCGCCTCCTCGTTCCTGCTGATCTACGCCGTGGCAACGCTTCCGCTCGGTGTTTGGGCTGACCGCAGTGTGCGCAAAAATATTGTTGGACTGTGCGTAGGCGTTTGGAGCATTTTTACCAGCCTGTCGGGCTTTGCCCAAAACTTTATTCAGCTTTTTCTGATGCGCTCCGTGTTGGGCATCGGTGAAGCTGGCTATGCTCCGGCGGCACTCTCACTGATTGGCGATTATTTTCCGAAAGAGCAACGTGGGCGAGTTCTCTCGATCTGGTCTGTTGGCAACCTCATCGGCACTGCACTGGGTCTTATTCTAGGCGGACTGGTAGCACAATTTTTAGGTTGGCGCTGGGCCTTCTATATCGTTGGTATCCCCGGCTTGATTACAGCATTCCTGATCTGGCGCACGACTGAACCAGCACGCGGTATCTATGACAATGTAGAGAATACAGGAGATGCTGGCCCTGCTACCACAATGACGCATGGTAGTATTGGCAACGACTTTTGGAAGACGGTACAGCATCTCTTGCGCATTCCCACCTACTGGATACTGCTTGCGGCCTTCATTTTCAGCTTCTTCACTATCGGTAGTGCCTCGGTCTGGATACCTACCTATCTCGTGCGGGCTTTCGGCCTCAATGTTGGGCAAGCTGGTACTGTCGCCGGTGGTGTACTGGCTGGAGGTAGCTTGATTGGCACATTGCTTGGTGGTTGGCTAGCCGATGCCCTGCAAAAGCGCAGACCAGAAGGCCGTCTCATCGTTTCTACCATAGCCTTCTTGCTCGGCACACCACTCACGTTGTTCGCTCTGCTACTCCACCAGCTACTGCCCTTCATTTTCGCGCTGGCCATAGCGATTATCTGCCTGAGCCTCTGCCTCGGCCCTCTCAACGCGGTCATTCAGGACATTATCATTCCCGATATGCGTGCGACTGCCATTGGCATTACACTCTTGCTAGCCCATTTGCTGGGCGATGCCTCATCGCCACTGATTGTGGGAATTATTGCCGATCATTCTCGCGGCGGTCTGGGTTTCGCACTACTCATCACAGCTCCACCCTGTTTGCTCATCGCAGGCATCATCTGCTTGATCGGTTTGAGAACCGTAGCACGCGACATGGAGGCCATGCAAAATCAATTGAGGCAGGCAAAGGGCTAACATGCTGTCAGACTTTACCCGAAAAAGCGCATAAAGCACATAGCACCCGCGAGGGGTGTCACTACATATAACATATTATTAATGTAGTGACACCCCTCGCGGGTGCCATGCTTTGTGTATCATGTTTCTTGAAAGCGAGAGACGGGATTCGAACCCGCGACCTTCACTTTGGGAAAGTGACACTCTACCACTGAGTTACTCTCGCGTAACCCTTGCTTCCCTCCCACGATTATAGCCGATGACCAGCGCAGTGTCAAGTGTCCAAAACCACGAATTGATGCAAGGCATCCGCGCGGATACCTTGCAGAAAGCAAAAGAAAAGAGCTAACCGCTCACTGCATGGTTAGCTCTTTTTCTTTTCTTTCTCTTTCTGAGCTTTTTGTTGCTTATAATACGAGCGGGGCTTGGGACGGCGCTCCGTGTCGATATAGGCAGCCGGGGCCGCATCCTCGTGGGCCGCGATTTCTATCTCATCACGCTCGCTGATCAATTCCTGCAAGTCATTATAAATATTATAATTGTCATGGACTTCACGCATACGCAACATGTGGCGCAGCACAACTATCTGCGTCGTACTAGTTTTATCACCCTTCGTGGTATCCGCACGCTTGATAAGACTCTCTACTAAATCCATGCTATCGTCGTGCGCACCAATGTTTTCGAGGCGTTCGCGCACAACCAATAGCTGCTCATATAAGTTCATACACTCTTTCTCCTTCTGATTGCAGACAAGATACGCAGCTATGACTATGGTAACATAGCCCTCATGCCCCGTCAAACACCCATGACCCGGCTTGCACCCCTATCGGCTCTTCCAGGAAACGCGGAAGAGCAACATAGAAGGTTGTACCTTCACCAGCCGTACCACGGCTCTCTACCCAGATACGCCCACCCATGGCATCCGTCAATTGGCGACACAGATACAAACCCAAACCGGCACCTCGCTGTGTACTATTGAGCGCATTCGACAAACGCATAAATTTCATGAAGAGATGTCGCTGATCTTCCAGCTTGATGCCTGATCCCCAATCACGTATCGCAATTATACAAAACTGCCCACTCTCTGGGCGATAAGGCAACAACAAGCCATCGGGCAGACGTAAATGCAGCAATTCCCAATCTAGCACAGTCGCGCTAAGCGCAATTCTTGTCGTTGGCACTGTATATTTGAGAGCATTGCTCACGATATTCAAAAGAATCTGGCGCACACGCAAATCATCGGCCCAGATCAACAGTTCATCATCAATAGCCACATCAATAGGACGCTGCTCACGTACCGTGGTCGGCTCCAAAATCTCCAGAATTACCTGCACCGTTTTGTTGAGTGGAACAATGCTTAGATTGAGTGAGACACGATCCTGATCAACGCGGCTAGTATCCATGACGTTGCCCAGCAACAGCACCAGTTCATCAGCCGCACGACGTGCGTTGGCAATAAAACGCTGCCGTATCTGGATATCCAGCGTTTCGTCATAGGTACCCAACAATTCCAGGTAGCCTTGCACAGCCGTTAATGGTGTACGCAGTTCATGCGAGGCAGTCATCAAAAAGTGGTTCTTCAGCTTCTCTGATTCCTGCGCCAATGCTACTGCTTTGCGCAATTCCTCATTTGAGCGCCGTGCCTCAGCATATAAACGCGCTCCCTCGATCACAACCGCCGCCTGGTTGGCAAACAATTCAAGTAGCTCCAGCGTCTCCACCGTCGGGCGCTGGCCGTCGAGGGGCGCATCAGGACTTAGAAACCCTAATAACGTATTATCCGCACTCATCAATGGCACAAGCAAGAGATCATTATCTTGCCACTGCTGCGGTAACTGGTCTTGCTCCAGAATAGGTATCTGATAGTCGGGATCATTAACGACCACAAAATAGGAATCGACAACCTTATCTTGCCAGATAGAAGCTTCGGCGGGACAAAAATATGAGCGGCTGATACGATATTCTTCACTCATTACCTGGTCCAACACAGCTTTAGGAATGGGGTGCTGACGCAGATACTCTTCCTGCTCAAGAGGTACGCCCGAAGTTGCACGCATGCGAAAATAGCCAGATCCATCATCCAGGCAGAGAGCCGAATAACGAAACTGTAAAGCCTCACAAGAGGCAACAACCACACGTTTGAGTAACGTATCCACATCCATATGGAGCCGTAATGAGGTACCAATATCAGTGATATAGCGCAAAACTTGCCTATAATGTCGCATTTTGTTATGATTTGATGAATTTACTTGTATAAGATTGTCTTTCAAATCATCCATGTTTTACCCAACCGTTCCATCGGTTAGCCATTACATACCTTTATAAAAAATTATAGCACAGCATTTATGCGGGAGGCAGAGTACCCGCAAGGGATACGCTGTTACACTTGACTTGCTCAACCTACTTGACATATGTGTCTTCATATTTTTATAATCGGCTTGATCTTCGTAGAAAAAAACTCATTGTGAGACATGTATCATGATTATTTCGAGCTTTACCAACACACGCATAAAACAGATTCGCAACCTGCAACATCGCCAGGAACGTGAACGGAGCGGGCTATTCTTTACTGAAGGCATCCGTC
>JAJZEJ010000679.1 GCA_021828635.1 Chloroflexota bacterium | reverse complement strand
ATCTGTGTATCGCTATGTACCATCCCGCCGCCGGTCTGCATCAGGCCAGCCTCAAGGATGTCATTCGTGCGGACTTCAAGAAGATTCCTCAACTGATTGAGGAGGCCGAGCGTATGCAAGAGCAAGCTGTGCCAAAAGCTGCCGCCAAAGCCAGTGACGAGCCACCACAGCAACTCTCAATGTTCTAAATTAAATTAATTTTGTGGTGGCACGGCGGGCATCAGATGGTACTCCATTTTAAGTGCGATGATGCGTGTGGCTGCCTCGTCGATGCGCGATTTGGGCAATGTGCCATTCTGCACCGCCGCTTTGATGCCATCGATCATGGCGATGTCCTGGTCTGCACCAGTGGGACCGAGCAGCATGTCATCACCAGCTTTGAGGGCCAGCACAGCCGCTTCTGGCATGCTCCACTGTTGCGCGATACCTTGCATATAGAGAGCATCAGTCAGCACAACACCGTCATAGCCGAACTGTTTGCGCAGAATACCGGTGATGAAAGTGGGCGAGAGTTCAGCAGGCATTGTGGGATCAATCGCGGGCATCAGCACATCGGTCGGCATAATCATGCCGGGATTTTCTAACGCATCGGGTGACTGAACAAAATGTTTGAAAGGGGCCAGCTCGACGGAATAGAGTTGCGCTTTAGTACGATTGACAACCGGTAGGCCGAAATGAGCATCGATACTGGCATCGCCCAGTCCTGGGAAGTGTTTAATGCAGCCGATGATATCTGCACCTTGTAAGGCTTTGAGATAGGGTCCGGCATATTGAATCACCGAATTCGCTGTGAAACCGAAGGTGCGCGTCACCTGGTCTGGTGCGTTAGGTATGAGCGCCACATCTACATCTGGGGCCAGATTAGTGTTGATGCCCAGCGTTTTCAGGTCGTTTGCCGCTTGCAGACCTTGTTGTGCCGCTATAGCGGGATTTCCTGTTTCATAGACCGAGAGTGCCGATGGCAGGGGCGGATAGATGCTGAGCAGGCGCTGCACGATGCCGCCCTCCTCATCGGTGGAGATCAAGAGGGGAATTTTAGCGTGTTGCTGCATCTGCGCAATGTCGCTTTTGGTCTGGTTAAAGCTCTGCATCTGGAAGGCATACATAATGACGCCGCCTGCGTGTAGCTGCGTAATCATCTCATTCAGGTCGGGCGAATAGTAGGTATCGTTATATTCGACCATGATAAGTTGCCCGACCTCCTCGTCCAGCGACATACGTGCCACATAAAGGCTGGCTAGTTGTTTGTCCTTCATATAACCTGATAAATGTTGTAGATCATTGATCTGTTGCGCGTTAAGTGGCGGCTGTATAAAGGGGCCACTGTCGGCCAATGCCATTGCGGAGCTACTTGTGCCGCTCAAGAGATGCTCACCAAGCAAGCTACCGGCGATGATGAGCAAGAGAAGCAGGCCAATAATCGTCGCCACCAAAATCGGAGGATGACCGCGCTCTTTTATAAATTTCATATCTAGCCCCTATTGATATGGGTCAGTAGCAGAATTTTCCTCTGGTGAAAGAGACGCTGGCTTATCACTATTCGTCACGCTCTGTTGCTCCTGCTCGCCAGTATCATAGTCAAATGTATTCATGAACATATGCCTGACAGCGTCGTTCTCACGCTCTTCTGGCTCGGACGGCGCTGGTTGAATAGGTGTTTCCGGTTCTTCTGGCGTTTTTGGTTCAAAAGGAGTTGTTGGTAGAGCGCCTGCGGATTGTGGTGTGCGTCCTATAGACGTGGTGGGACCGCGTCCATTGATGGTAGCACGGCGCGGACGGGAGGCACGCACGTTTGGTACTACTGAGGCCGGTTGCTTGGCGTAGTCGAATAGCACTTTAAGTGAGCGACTCTGTTCTTTGTTCATTGCCGTAGTCAGTGCCTGACGATACTCGGTGAGCGCGAAACGATGCGTGATAAGCCGTTCTGGCTGGAGTAGCCCCTGCTCCATGAGCAGTGCCACGACGCTAAACGTTGAGAGCCGACTATTGGATCCCAGCGGCCATATCTCCGTGCCGTGCGCGAGTGAGCCGACGAGTTGCAGTTCTTGATGCCAGATGGGAGTGAGATCGATGTTCATCATATAGGGGTTCTGGCCCACCAGCACAACTGTCCCGTTGGCGCGGGTCCAGCGCAGTGCATCCGAGAGTGTTTTACGCGAGCCGATACAATCAAATATGAGGTCGTAGCCGCCCATCAGCATCTTGTTTCCCAAAATTCCCTCGTATAAGCGCGATTCTGTAACCTGTTGCATTTCAGCATAGCTATTGCGTGGATAAATAATATGTGCCGCACCCAGGCGCGTGGCCTGCTCTATCTGGAACGAGTGCCGTGCCAGTACGCTAATTTCGGCGCGTGGTACCAGTGTGTGGACCACCATCAGCGTGAGCAGACCCATCGTTCCTGCACCAATAATGAGTATGCGGTCTGTTGAACGGGGTGTATGGCGTAGCACGGCATGCAACGCGATAGCAGCAGGTTCCAGCATAACGGCCTGGTCATCACTCAATTCCTCTGGAACAGGGTAGAGTTGCTGTTCGTGTAAAAGCATCTCCTCGCTCCAACCACCACCGATAGGATAAGGGCCAGGAAGGTCAACGCGCTCACAGAGATGATAGTTGCTATTGGCACAAAAGCGGCACAATGGTTGTACACCGGCAGTGATACAATTGGGGCCATACTGCAAGACCACGCGGTCGCCGACGCTCAGATATTCCGCATCGTTGCCCACCTCAATCACCTCGCCTACGACCTCATGACCAGGGTAGCGTTGAGGACGAGTCGGGAGAGCTGCTTGTACAGTCCGTAGATCGTTTTCGCCAGAGATAAGACCCAGGTCGCAACCGCTAATACCACTAAGACGATTGCGTACACGCACCCAGGTGGGAGCTGGCAACGACTGACGCGGCGTATTCTGTACCTGTAATGGCGCAAAGGGAGCAAAGTATGCGCCACGCCAGAGACGCCCTAGTAATAGCGTCGGCACGGTACGTTGCGGACGCAGATCAAGCACAGAAGTCCACATAACTACATCTTATCCTTCGCTAACATACTATATCTCATTGCTATAAATATAAACGAACGAAGACAGTGTAGCATGTGGACTTTTGAGGGTCAATCTAATAGGAAAGAGGGGGTAAACTCATAGATTAGACAATCGGCCAATCCATTCCCGCTGCCTGATAGATTGCTTCAATTGTTGCGATATTTTCTAGCGTCTCGCTTAACAGCAAAACTGGTTCCTGCCCTGTGCGAATGCAGGTGGCAAAATGCTCGACCTCAAGCTGATACTGGTCGATACGTTCGAAGTGTTGCTCGCTCATCTGCCCATTTTTTGTGACAAAGGCGGTAGTAGCATTGATTCCTGGTGTGAAGGGTACCGGCATGGTAATCACGCCATCCTCGCCGATCAGTTCCGCGATCTGGCGGGCCGGCAATTCCAGACAGGAGTCGATCAGGCCAAAGCGCCCCTCGCCGAAATCTAGTACGGCATTCGTAGCAACTTCGACACTGGCAGGACGTGGCACATGCACTCGCGCCGCCACTGCCTTGGGCGCGGAACCAAAGACAGCTCGGCAGAGATTGAGCGGATAACAGCCCACATCCATCAGCGAGCCACCCGCTAGTTCAGCATTCAGGCGGATATTTTGTGGGCGCGAGCGAATATCAAAAGAGAATGAGGCGCGTACTAGGCGCACCGGACCAATCAAGCCATTCCTGACCTGTTGCAAGGCCCACTGCGTTTGTGGGTGAAAGCGATACATGAAGGCTTCCATCAGCAGCACGTTGTTGGCGCGGGCAGCGTCAACCATCGTGCGTCCCTCGCTTTCCGTCACCGCCATTGGCTTCTCGCACAAGACGTGTTTGCCCGCCTCTAATGCCTGAATAGTCCACTCTGCATGCAAACTATTGGGCAAGGGATTGTAAATGGCTTCAATAGCGGGATCGTTGATAATACTCTCGTAGCTATGGTAGATACGTACCTCTGGCGCGAAGGCATAGCGTGCAGTGGCCTGCCGGACATCGCGGCTGCCCACAGCGATCAATTTGCCATTCGATGAGGCGCGAATAGCAGGGGCGACGGCCTTGACGCCGATATTGGCGCTGCTGATAATGCCCCAGCGTACTGGTGTTTGTAGTATTGGCTGTGACTGCATAAGATAATTCATCCCTCATGTCCCTACGGTATTATTTTATTAAATCGGCGAAGGCGCAAATTTCGCGCACGCCGCGCTCGATCTCGTCGTCCGAGGCGGCCAGCGAGATGCGCACATAGCTCTGCGTGATTGTGCCAAAGGCGCTACCAGGGGCGACGGCCACATTGCGTTCGTGCAGCAGATCGAGCGCGAACTGGCGTCCCAGACGCGGCGTGCCATCGGGACGGTTGACGTTGATCAGTGCGTAGAACGCTCCATGTGGCGTGTAGATATAGCGGTCAAACTCTTTGAGCAGCGAGATCGCCAGGTCGCGGCGACGCCGATACGCTTCACGCATCTCATCGACACACTCCTGCGAACCGGTTAGCGCGGCGGCGGCGGCGCGTTGTACCATTGTCGGCAGGTTGGTGAAGTCCGCACTTAGTACATTGGCGAGCGTTTTTTGCAATTGCAGGCCCGTGACGAGATAGCCGATGCGCCAGCCGGTCATGGCATAGGTTTTGGAAAAGGTGTAGATGCCAATGAAGCGCCCTGATTCCAGTTCGTCACGTGTCATCAATGCTGCTGGGCTGATATGCTGGCCCTCGAAAATAATCTGATCGTAGCATTCGTCGGAGAGCAGATAGAG
>JAJZEJ010000698.1 GCA_021828635.1 Chloroflexota bacterium | reverse complement strand
GACCGGAAATTAGCGTGATGGGACTCGTAGCATGTTCTGCAAGTTGCGCGACGGCCTCTGGTACCAGCCCTACCACTTGTTTGGCATACACAACGCACAGGTGCAGATCGGGAACTAGCGAGAGGGCGCGGCGTCCCTGGTACGCGCTACCATCCAGAATAATCGTACCCGTTTGAGCAATGGCAAGGGCGCAACCGGTGAGGACACCGGAACTCTGGTCTAGCTCTTCCACACTAAGCAACGGGTCATCTTTCAGCACCATCACTCCAGCGGTTAGCCAGCTAACAGGCAGGTCGGCAGGCACAACAAGCCGCGTAACATCATGCTGCTGACAGGCAGTGGCGATAGCCTGCGGTAAATTGGCATCGCTCGTGCGCGTGACAAGAGCTTTATAATCCTCTAACCTATCGATAAAATCTTCCAGAATGACAACGTGGTCGCGTTCATCACGCTGGCGAAAATCCGTTGGAACTGGAGATGGTGCGGGGGCGTTAGCGATGGCGGCACGGATACGGGCCAGGATAGCATCTTTCGCGCTTTGGTTCATGCCTGTGGCTCCTTTCCTGCTGTATTTTGCGCTGGCCGGTTTTGTCGCCACCACTCGCGGAAACTTTGTTTGGGAATGGGAGGTAGATCACGTGCCGCCGTCCAGCCGGCTAACATACCAGGAAGATGGTCTATTGTGCCGCGATGCATAAAGAGATGCTGTCCTTGTCGGGCCAGGTGTTGCGCCTGCTCATAGCGTTTGGGACTGGCAAAGATGCGGACCAATTCGCGCATCGCCAGCGCCTCCGGGTCGAGTGGCGAGACATGCTGTACTACCTGACCACGCAAGTAAAGCAGCACTTCGGGAATGTTAATCTTGACTGGACAGACCTCGTAGCAGGCACCGCACAGGCTAGAAGCATAGGGTAGCGTTTTGGCCTGCTGCAAACCCACCAGTTGCGGCGTGAGAATCGCGCCGATGGGGCCGGGATAGACCGAGCCATAGGCATGGCCGCCGGTACGTGCATAGACCGGGCAGATATTGAGGCAGGCGCTACAGCGAATGCAGTGCAGAGCCTGACGCCCCACTTCGTCGGCCAAGACGTTTGTGCGCCCGTTATCGAGTAGTACGAGATGAAATGTTTGTGGTCCATCGTCGGGCGTCACGCCGGTCCACATGCTGGTATAGGGATTCATGCGCTCGCCGGTCGAACTGCGCGGCAGCAATTGCAAAAAGACGGCCAGGTCTTGAAACGTTGGTAAAATCTTTTCGATGCCCATGACGGTAATCAGCGTTTGTGGTAGCGTCAGGCACATGCGTCCGTTGCCCTCGCTTTCTACCACGCAGACGGTGCCGGTTTCGGCGATAGCAAAATTGGCTCCGCTAATAGCGACCTGAGCGGAGAGAAATTGTTCGCGCAGATAGCTACGGGCAACGGCGGTCAATTGTTTTGGCTCGTCGGTCAGGTCTTGCCCTTGCGCAATCGTGCGACGGAAGAGATCACGGATTTCGCTGCGATTTTTGTGGATGGCGGGTACCAGAATGTGCGAAGATGACTCACCCGCCAGCTGGATAATCAGTTCAGCCAGATCAGTCTCGACAGCGCGAATACCGGCAGCACCTAGCGCACTATTCAGATGGATTTCATCCGTAGTCAGCGACTTGATCTTCACTACGCGCTCCGCACCCGTGCCACGCACAAGCTCCACAATGATACGATTGGCCTCCTCCGCGTTCCTAGCCCAATGTACCTGTCCTCCGGCACGCTGAACGGCAGCTTCAAGTTGCAGCAAATAGTCGTCGAGATGATGCATGACACGCTCTTTGAGACCTGAACCAGCAGTACGTAGCGTCTCCCAATCGGACAACTCACTGACAACGGCAGCACGTTTATTGCGAATTGTCGTGGTGGCTTTGCCGAGATTGCGCCGTAACTGGCTATCCGCCAGCGCCGTTCTGGCCGCTTTAGGAAACATGGGTAGGGCTTTAGTTGCCATCAACCCGCCTCGCTTTCCGTATGGACCAGGATTTCGGCCAAGTGTATCGTGGTCACACCGGCACGCTGGCGATGCAGACCACCACCGATATGCATCAAGCAGGATGTATCGGCGGCACACAACACTTCCGCGCCGGTATCCAGCACACAACGCATCTTGTCGCTGAGCATAGCAAGCGAGGTATCAGCATTCTTGATAGAGAAAGTACCACCAAAGCCACAGCACTCACGGGCGCTGGGCAATTCCACCAGATCAATACCTTTGACAGCACGCAACAGTTGCAGAGGTGCATCACCAACATGTAAGACGCGCAAACTGTGACATGTGGGATGATAAGTCACGCGATGCGGATAGTAGGCACCGACATCGGTAATGTCCATGTACTTGACGAGAAATTCTGAGAGTTCGTAGACACGCGGAAGCAATTGCTCAACCGCCTCGGTCAGCGCCACATCACCAGTCCAGGCTGCGGCTTTTGGATAGAGATCGCGCACCATACCTACGCACGAGGCCGATGGAGCCACAATGATTTCAGCATCTTTGAAGACCTCCACAAAGTGCCGGGCCAGCGTAACGGCCTCTTGCTGATAGCCAGTATTGAAATGCATCTGTCCGCAACAGGTTTGTGCCTCTGGAAAATCCACATCCAGGCCGAGGCGCTCTAGCAAGCGCGTTGTGGCAATGCCGACATTGGGGAACATCGTATCATTAAAACAGGTGATGAAAAGCGCAACCCGCATCGGTTGGTCCTTTCCGTTTCTTATACATAAACAATCGTGCCTTGATAGCAGTAAATTCTTGCGTTCACACGGCAAAGAGCATACAGCTCAACCGCTCCATTATATCATGCGTATCGTATCTCATTGTGCCAGCCGACCCCATCAGAACGCCTGTGAATTATCCGTTAGAAGATACTACAGGCAGAACCATTAAGTATAAATGCCGTGGGATTGGCATTGTTGCCGCTCCAGGAGGCATTAAAGCCCATCACTATAGAGCTACCAGGCAAGATAGTGCTATTATAGCTCAGATTTGTAGCGATCACCTGCCCTCCCTGCTCGGTATAATTCATATTCCAACCCTGATCTATTTGCTGAGTATCAGGGAACGTGAATAGCAGCACCCAACCATTAATGCTCGATGAGCCATTATTTGTGATGACAATGCCACCTGTAAAGCCTTGAGGCCACTGAGTATACACAATATAGGTAACTGTGCAGCTACTACTCGACGATGGTATGGGTGTCGGCGTCGGCACGGGGATCGGCGTCGGTGGCGATGTTGGTATAGGCGTCGGTGTTGATTCAGGTACCGGTGGCGATGTTGGTGAAGAGGTAAGTATGGGTGTTGGCGTTATGCCTGGCATTGGCGTTTGTGTTATACCTATAGTAGGTGTCGGCACTAGACCAGAGGTCGGCGTAGATGTTGTATACACAAAAGGAGTTGGCGTCATCGATAGACGTTGTGTTACAGTAGGCGTGCTTCCTGGCAGACCAGAGGTAGTTGTCGTTGTTACCTGTGACGTTGCAATCACTACAACAGTAGTATTATTGCCTCCACCTGGGGCCGGGCTAGTAGGCAATTGGAAAAACAGCAGATGTGACCAACCACCTATGGCAGAAATAAAAAGCAGGGAAAATACGAGTAAGATACCGATGCAAGCAATAATATAAAAGACTACTGCTTCCCTAATCTTTTGTATGTCGTAGTTTTGCCGCATTCGCGTTATCATAGGCACAAACAACTGATCGGAACGTATCGGAGGAGGTATAGCTGGAGGAGATAGCGTGATGTCATCATCCCATTCGGTGGACGGTATTGGCCGCCTTATCCTATCTGAATAATTATTCAGTTTACCCTGTCCGTCAGGTTGAGGTTTGCGTGACTCATCATCCGGTTCTAAAGGCATTGTTTGCTTCATCATTAGCTCACTATTAAAAATTATGCCATAACAGACATTTGTCTCACGGCATTATGGTAGGAAAACTCACAAAAGCATTATACCGGTACCATTATACATGCATCATCGCGGATATTCAATGCGGTTGAGGTTGAGAAATCTTAACCATAACTGAAAAATGTTCGGTTTGTTGCCTAGTTGTGTATAGGTAGTATTTTCCAGTATTAGGAGGGCTAAAACAGCAATAAGGGCAGAGTACATTTATCGGTCAAGAAACAAAGCATATAGATTGGAGTATAAGGGCATGATTCATCACGCCCCTACATTTTCTCTTGCCACACGGCGAAGTGCGTACTATCTGGCTCATAGAGTTGTGTTGTTGTGCATTGCGCAATAGCGCGTACCTCCGCCAGGGTGCGCAATTCACCCAACCCAACCAGTTGCATCAGCGCGTTGCCTAGCGCCGTTGCCTCGAACGGCCCGGCGATGACAGGTACGCCGAGGGCATCAGCTAGCCATTGATTGAGGCGTGCATTACGCGCACCACCACCTACTACATACACGCTCGTAATCGGCGTAGCAGTGAAGCGGCTAATACGGCCTAGTACTTCGCAATAGCGTAGCACCAGACTCTCCATAATGCAGCGTGCGAAGGCTGCCGGTGTCTGCAAGATAGGTTGATGATGCTCTCTTAAATAGGTGTTAATGGCGGTTGGCATATCAGTCGGAGCCAGAAAATGCGGGTCATCAGGATCAATGAGTGCCGCAAAGGCCGGAACGCTATCGACATCAGCCAGCAGCGTCTCGTAGTCCATCGCGTGACCGGCGTTGGCCCAACAGCGCATACACTCTTGCAAGAGCCAGAGGCCCATGACATTTTTTAGGAAGCGCGTCGTAGCG
>JAJZEJ010000093.1:4291-4790 GCA_021828635.1 Chloroflexota bacterium | reverse complement strand
CGAAAATATGAGGGATTGATATTCACGTTATCAAATATTCGTCCATACCAGTAATTAAGCAATGACGAGTTAAACAACGCAAGGATATACTTCAAATCATATTTACGATCTTTCTGTACTATGTTATTGAAATTATCACGATTAAAAAACTTTTTGTCATCATATGTGGCTACAAGCCGCCGTTTAAGTGTTTTATTCCTCAAACGTACAAGCAGTAACTTAGGAGACTCAAAGAAGCGGGCCGCTCGTCGGCGACCAAGCCAACGCCCATATTTCAAATATGGTTGCGCCTTACTCCAACGTAGCTCATAGCGCCCAATGAAAGAGTGACCATCAAGCAATGGCTTCCAATCATGTTCATTTGACGGTATATTCCAGCGCGTTTTGATATAAAGGTTTGCCTCGCCAGCCTCTTGAGTTATATATGGAATAATGCCTTGTGTGCTATCAGCCACATCAACAAGGCGCTGTATCTTTTCCGTTGTCCCGCCATTTACCT
>JAJZEJ010000093.1:0-4281 GCA_021828635.1 Chloroflexota bacterium | reverse complement strand
GGCATTCTCAATACGCTGCAAGAGGTTATCATAACGCATAGTGATTTCATATTTGGGGTTACTTAACCAGCGTTCTTGCTGCTGCGCGAGTACCTCTGACCACGCTCTACTTGCCAGCTTATCTAACGAGTTCTGTAAACCCAGAATATTGATCTGCACTTGTTGCGCTTTGCGTTTTGCTTCATCTTTTTCCGCGACAAGGAAAATCAGCACGCAATCGACGTTGGCATCGCGCCAGATATTCTTAGGTAAGTCCACAATCTGCTCAATGCGTACTGAAGTGAGTAATTTATACCGCAATGTATCAGTATTCTTTCCCATCAGGTAGGTATTGGGCGTAATGAAGCCTAAGCGTCCATTATCAGCCAGCAGGTCAAGGCCGAGCTTGAGGAAGAAGGTATAGGTATCGGGTTGCCCGTAAAATACGTCTTGCCAATTGGCGCGTAACATCGCTTTATACTCGTCGCTCAACGTGGCTCCGTAAGGTGGATTGGCAACCACAAAAGCGAAACCCAACGCATAGGGTGTATCATGTTCACGGCTCTTAATACGGTTGACTTCATCGTTCTCTTCAGCTTGTAGCGTATTCACGTTGATATAGTAATACATCCCACTAGGACGGGCCAGCGCATCGACATTATAAATATTGAAGCGTTCAAGCTTGACCAGCGTGCCGCTTTGATGTGCCTGTTTGACCAGATCGAGTACCTGAATCAGCAAATTCATCTCGGCCAGATAGCAGGCAAAGGGATTCAGGTCGAAGCCGAAAAGATTCTGCCGCACGCGCTCTAACACAGCTATCGGATCATCTACTTGCTGTCTGTTTCCTTTATAGGCTGCTATTAAGCGTTTCGCGGCTGTCACCAGAAAAGAACCACTGCCACAGGCAGGGTCGATCAGGCGTTTGTTGGGGCCAATAATGCTGTTGCCGCTATAGCCAACATTATCCAGAATATACTGTATAATTGCTGATGGCGTATAATACTGACCTTTATTGCGCTTCTCTTCGCGGTTCACATAGGTGTTGTAGATAGTGCCGATAATATCAGAATCCACCTGCGCAAAATTGAAGCGGTCAAGTTGGTAGAGCGTCAGAATAAAACGTTGCTGATCGAGCCGATACCAGTTAAAGAGTTCACGACCAGTGAAGAAGTGGGCATAGACATTTTGCGCGTTTTGATAGGCCATATCGAGCAAGGGCGAGTAGGGATTGCCTTGCACAAAGAACAAATAGCGTTTGATATCTTCTTGCCAGTGCTTCAAGCCACCATTGGAGAGAATGCGATGTGGAAAGACACCTTTATCCTCACAAACGCGAATCAGGAGCAGACGAATAAACACCACATAGGCCGCTTGTAGGGCGAACTCGTTGCGGCGTTGCTCTTCATCGAGCGAGCCAAGCATCGTTTCCTGCACCAGCAAACGCCAAGCCGTGTAGTCATCATAGACTTGCAGGTCGGCCTGATAATCATGGCGCAACGTGGCTTGCCGACCATGCCATTGAAAGCTTTTATCAATGTACAGCTTTAATGGCTCACCAATGGCAGGAAATTCATCGAAATCGGCCAGCAGATGAAACGTCCGGGGCTTAGAGCGCGTCTTCTTCTCTTGCTCTTTCTGCTCGTCAGCATCGTGCTTGCGTTGACGTACAGCGTTGATGAGATCAAGCAATTTTTGCGTTACTTCTTGGGGGCTAACAAAAAGACGGGCCTCACGCTCAAGATTGAATAGCTCTTCCTCTATCATTTGTAAATCAGCAGTTTCTAAGCCCCAGACAATCTGGAATGTATCTTTCAGGATGGAGAGGATGCGGTCGCGCAACGTTTTCAGTTGTTGTGCTGCTGGCTCCGGCTGCCTATCTGTCAGCAGAACAGCGCGTTTTGTATATGCGTTATAGCGTTCCAGATGCCGATCCAGCATACGCCGCGCATCTCCCTGCATTTCTCTGACAACGATTTGCAAAGCTTCTACCAGATTGGTCTCGTTACCGACGTTGGTACCAAGTGGCAGTGCTTTGAAAGCCCACTCATCTATCTCTATTGCTATCTCTTTCTCCAGACGCTGAGAATCAGAGAACGACGTTTTCCGACACAGAGCATAAAGATGTTGCAAAGATTGCTCAATCGTACCGGGCAATACTGACGGAGTATACATTCTCCAGGCACGAATCGCCTCTGCAATATCAATATCTAGTATTCGCCTCGGTTGCTCGCCATCGAGTTGCCAGACCATCAATTGCCGACCATTCGTCAACCAGCCAAGAGAAACCTGCAAGTCCCGCATATAGCCTACGAGTTGCGAGAGATGGCTATCAGAATCATTGAGGTCAAACGAGAGAGAAAGCGAAGTACTTTTATCTTCAATCAGGAAGCAAATGCCGTATAAAACGTCGGTCGGCGCAAAATCTGGGCGTCCATTCTGGCGTTGCTGATTGTAGACCTTTTCTGCCGGTTCAAAGCCCAATAATCCCAACAAGGGGCTAACAATCGCCATATCGACAATCGAAGCTTCATCACCGCTCCGTAGCTGATCTGGTCGTTGCAAATAACTGAGATAGTCGCCCCCACGAAAACTCTTGCCGGAAAATAAGGCAAAGAATTGCGTACAAAACGTCGCAAAATCGGCTGACGAACTCATATAATCGAAGCCCTCTCCATACTATATTTCTGCTTCCAGGCTTCGATCATAGTACAGTATTTCAAAGTTTTCTACAATCCCCTACAGGTGTGCGACCCGGTACAACCCCTAAGCGGTGAAAAGATCAGGCGAGCTTGAAAAAAGCGGCGACCATTGGCATGAGGTACGTCTGCAAAGCCGCACCCGACCATGAGCGTATTCTTGATATTTTCTTGAGCGATGGCAAAGATTTTCTTGAGTTCTTCGCACTATAGTTTGTGTGAGGGTATCTCTTCAGAAGGGTGAATAGAAATATGCAACTTAAACGTCATCAAATATTAGCCATCTCAGGAATACTGGTTATCATTATTGCTGTCGCAGCAGTAGCTGGTTCCTGGCTGTACATTCGCCATCGTAACGGAAATTTAAGCAACAGTACCTCAAGCAGCGCATCTGGCAATCAAAATAGCTCGAAAACTCCCATCGAAGGTCTCGTAGATATGGGAGTTCAGGCCGATTACCTGCAAGCCTTACCTTTTGCTCCGGTCAACCTGCTAGAATTGGGAAGCCAGGCCGACGCATTTAGCGCGACCGTGGTGAATGCTTCCTGGGCGCAATTGGAACCCACTCAGGGAAGTTATAACTGGTCGGTGATCGATAATTCGCTCGCAACCATTAGTACCTATAACCAGCAACACCCGAATACACCGCTGGCTGCTAAGTTTCGCATTTTTGGCGGCAATACGGCCCCGAATTGGGCGAAGTCAATTGACGGAAGTCCGCTGACTCTGACAAATGCGAAAGGTGAGACAGTCATTGTGGGAAGATGGTGGACATCAGCATATGACGCTGCATGGAAAGCATTTCAAACGGCGCTCGCAGAGCGATACGATAATAATCCCCTGGTCAAAGAAACGGCCATTACATCCTGTGCCTCATTGACAGGCGAGCCGTTTGTCCTACCACATACTGCCACTGCTATAAGCACACTAGAAAGTGCCGGATGGACAAGCGCACTCCAGCAGCAGTGTCTCTCCAATGCCCTCAATGACTACTCGGCCTGGAAAAATACATACGTAGATTTCGCCTTTAATCCATTTGTGGCAATCAACCAGAATAGCGGAACGCTGGATGTAGCATTTACGCAATCAATTATGCAGGCATGTGCAGAATCGGCCAGCCGAGGTGGTCCACACTGTATCCTGGGGAATAACGATCTGGGGCTAACGAATACAGGATTTTCCAATACAGGATTGATTGATGTTTATCATGAATTTAACACGCTGGAGACGCAAAATCACACTATGAATGTCTATTTCCAGATGTTCAACCCCACGATTACAAATTCCGCTACACTGGCCTGCCAGGCAATACAAACTGCTATTGAACACCACGCACGATCTATTGAACTGTGGCCTCCGAGGGGTCATTTAAAAGGCTTTAGTAATATATCAGAGTCCACTCTAGCCAGCTGGTCATTTGCATTAAAGCATCAATCCAGCTTAACATGTAGTTAGCACAACGCAGCGTTCTTTCAGTCCCTTATTTTTCCTTCGATGAAGACGAAACTGTATGCAAAGGAAGGGTAAACCAGAAGATTGAACCCTGGCAGGGCTGGCTCTCTACTCCTACCGTGCCGCAGTGCTGCTGAATGATGGTACGGCA
>JAJZEJ010000323.1 GCA_021828635.1 Chloroflexota bacterium | reverse complement strand
TTAGAAGAGGAGACAGAACAAACAGGGCAATCGTTCATGGAACAACCATACGCAGGGCGAGCGCGAGGGATCGCCCCTACCATGATAGACGATGAGGCGTCACAACCGGTCATTGTAGGGGCGATCCCTCGCGCTCGCCCTGCCACCCCTACATCTCTGCCTATGCCAACAAAGGGACGCCCGACACGTCCACTTACGCAGCATCAGTCACTAGTCACAGCATCGCAAGAGATGGGTGCCTTGCAGGAAATAGAGCCGTCCGCCACCAAGTCGCCAATCACACGCGGTGGCTTGCGCCTGCTACCACGCCCAGACGAGGAAGGTAGGCCGGATGAGAATGAGGAGGAGGCTGAAATTGATGATATACCAGAGATTGACACACCAAACCACAAAGAATCCGTCGGGCTTGAGGTCAGCGTTGGGCTACATACAGGTTTCCAGCGCAAGCATAGTCCCAACGAAGACGCGCTCTTTGAGATTCGCGGCACGCACACCACTAAAGCGGGATTACAACACGTGGGACTCTTCGTCGTCGCGGATGGCATGCATGCTTCGGGTCACGGTCAGGAGGCCAGCCACTTAGCGATTGAGGCTGTCAGTTCTGTCATCGTTCCAATGCTGCTGAGCGATACGAAAGTAGCCTTTGCGAACCTGCTGAAAGAGAGTATTAGCGCAGCCAACATCGCTATCTATCGGCAAAACAAAGCATTACAAGAGCATGGTGAGGGCAAGATGGGTACAACCATCACGGCCAGTTTGATTCTCGGCCCAACCGCATATATAGCTAGCGTTGGGAATAGCCGTGCTTATCTCTATCGCAGACATGAGGGACTCAAACAAATTACCAGAGACCATACTCCCGGAGGCATTTTACAAGCGCAAGGAAGCATCAGTGCCGACGACCTTCAGCAGCATCCACATCGCAAGATGCTTGACCGCTACCTCGGTCGGCAGGCTAGCGTAGAGGTAGATACGTTCGCGCTCCCTCTACAGGATGGCGATACGCTACTACTCTGCTCTGATGGCCTATGGGCAATGGTGCGTGATAGTGAATCTGCTAAAATACTCGCCGATACCAGCGCCAACCTGACTCAGATTAGCACTGCCCTGGTACAAAGCGCACTCAATCATGGTGGAGCTGATAATATCAGTGTCATCGTAGTGCAATATCACGGATATGAGGAGGGTATGTAGATTTAGTACATATTACGACATTTATGATATATAGCACCTATACGCAGAAAATAAATGTAGGGACCGATAGATCGCGTCCATGTTGCCTAAGCATCGTTATGCTCAAACACGGACGCGATCTATCGATCCCTACACCAACCACATTGTTATGTATTAGGATAGAACCTACTAATCATGGCCTACGCCGCTCAGATCGCTCAGTGGCTCGGTCTGCATGGGTACAGAGTGCGGGGTACGATGGCTCGCGGCTGGAAACGGGCGCGATGACTCGCTTTCTCTGAAATCACGTATCGTGTTCGCACGATAGGGGCGCGGACCCGTTGATGGAGCGGACATGGCGGCGGCAGGCGTCAACGACGGCATGGGCGCTCTGGGTGTCATTGGCATCGTTGGCGGCGTCGGGACAGTTAACGGAGCCGAAGCGATGAATGATGATCTGGCACTCTCAGGAAACACGGTTGGACGCGACATAGGTGATTTCTTCACACGCAAGGCCGTCAAGAGATGCTGCATTTCAACCAGATCGTTGCAGGACTCAGGTACGATCAATGGAGTGCCATTGCGGGAACGCTCGAAAGCCAGGCACAGATCGTTCAAGGCTCTCGTCAGTCGTCGGGTATAGGCATGAGCCTCGCCAAGACGCATCAGGCGCTCCGCCATGATGTTCAAGCTTCCGGCCAGAGGCAACAGCACGCCACTGGTCAGATTGGCTCGTGCGTGTAAATTACCGTTTGCCAGCGTGGCCTGTACATCCTTGAGATGCGCAATACCGCGCTCAAGCTCAGCAGAGTGGTCTGATATCTCACGTGCCTGCATCTCTACTCGTCGATTCGCCAGTGCCAGGTCTTCCAATGCTTCTGCCTGTTGTTGTGCAAGGATCACATTGTCGTGGATGGCCAAAATCTGGCGTAGCACCACCAGTCCGATGACACCGAGCGTTGAGAAAAGCAGGACTGGACGGATAGCAGCTTCCTCAGTCCCTGGCAACAGCACATCGACGGTCAGCGTAAGCATCAGCAAACCAAGCAAGACATATGGCACAAAGGAGAGTGGATTTAGGAAGAGACCTGTTCCCTGCTGCTCATCGTGCTTCTTTTCGCGCAATGCTGTCACAGGCAAGAAGCGTCGCATGTGAGCTGCCACACCCACCAGCATCAAGCCGAGCGGCCAGCCGAGGTCAATCCAGGTGGCCTCAACATACGTACCGGCGTTATTCTGCACGTTGAAAAGAAAATCTGAGAAGACGAAGCAGCAGAGACCAAGCCCCACGACCAGCAAGCTTACGCGCCGCGCCCGCGCCTGATACACACCGCCTTGTCCACGCAACAGCAGAAACACCACACAACTGAGCAACGCTAGATCGGCGGTCGGATAGTAGATGCCCAGGAACTTCGCCAGACTGGCCTCGCCAGGAGCTTGAGAGAGTGAACCAAGCAAGAGATACCAGGCAATGGCAAAAATTGACCCCATTGAGATCAGACAATCCAGCAGCAGGACCATGCGGCGACTTCTGACTTCCGGTGAAGGCTGGAGCAGGAGACCCGCGAAGGCCAGCAGTGGAAACATCGAGTAGCCGAGATCAGCGATAGACGGGAAAGGTGATTGGCCCATCGCCACAAAGTAGCGCCAGCACATCTCACCCATCGCCCACAGCAGAATACCGAGACCAACCAGGAGCCACGAAAGTTGTTCCATGCCGATCCAGGGTTCGCTCTGTTCGCGCCGCCCTCGTGGCCAGACCGCACTCAACACCGTTAGACTTCCACCAATTAACGCACCGGTCAGTGGTGAGAATTGACCAACCACGTGCGCGAAGGTGCCACCAATGTGAAAGACGACAATAATAATCATGCAGATGCCAATCCATCCAACTGCCTTCACCACTGCGCGTGACTGTGCATTCATTGTGTACCCCCTTGCGGTTCTTGTGGCACCTAATGTACACTGAGTGCCACACTCATTATGACTCGTTATTACATGCGAGATAGACGTTGTCCCTTAATTGCCGTTAAGCGTGAACTGGAAACGCGCCGATCACGCGCCGCCTCTTCAGGCATATCTTGCGTTACCGTAGCCTCGAAGGTATGCCAGGCTGTGCGAGGTTGATAGGTAAAAGGTGTTGTCTCACGGGCATATGAGGGCAACGGATAGTCAACATACCCCTGTGTGGGAGAAGCTGTAGACGAATAGGGCGGCAAGGTGAGATGGTGTTTCTCTCGTGTTGCACGTGTCGTGACCGAAGCGGAGGCGAGAAAACACCAACGTCCCAGCAGCTTATCTAGCAACATGTCCAGGCCAAAGACACGACCAGCATTGCCAAGAAACAGTCCAACAAAGACCAGCACATAGATGATCGAGACACCAATGTCGGTCGAGCCAGGGCCATACGGCCCACCAAAACCTTCAGCCGTGGACCAGATGACGAACGACAGGACGATACCGGCACAGCAGGTCAGATTAGAGAATGCACCCAGCACCAGGCAGAGCGCAATATAGGTCTCACCCAACGCAACCATGTGAGCGAAGAACGGTGGATTCAAGGCCACTACATGCAACCAGAAGGTGATCCAGGCTACAATCACGGCTGGCTGGTGGTTACGCGCCTGCATCAAATAGCCAGTAAAGTGGGAAGCAAAGGCAGGTTGCCATTTGAACCAGGCATCAATCGCCCAGACAGCACCGAACGCAATACGTAATGCGGCAGTGCCTCTGAGACGCCATGCTCCCAAAGTTGATGCACGATGCTCTCGTACCGTCTCCCCCAGATCAGACGAGGTAAAGAGTTTGTAGCTCAATAATACTTACTCCTCTGCTTATCACTGATATACCTGCTCATACTCAGGCGACTAAACACAACTTCTGTTCCAAATATATGTTATGAGGGCTTCGCCTGACCTCCCTACCTCCTCCCTCATTAACCCAACCTAAAAGCGGGTGTCAGTCACAAGCCAGTAGGCACGAACGTATGATATGATGAAAAGAGAGTAGAGCTACGTAGTATAAGGCATACCCAGTCTTATATCTCGTCTTATGTAAGATATATAGAAGATATTATACTAATTGTGATTTTGGAATGTAACTGTAGATGTAGACAGGCAACATAAAATATGTTATAGTGCCATGAGTAACTGTGTGCAACATGCGGTCGCATGCGAATGAGGCGGCCAGCCGTGCTAGTTTATCAGAGGGCAAGCATATTACACTGCACAGTTCATGGGTGAGTGAAATGATTATGCACGAGTTGACGCTCGAACAAGTTTGTCATGAAGCGGCGAACGGACAAGACGCACACGCTCAGCCTAATTTGGATACAGTACGTGATGTCTCTCTGGTAGAAGACACCATGACAACTGCTGTGGCCTCTCTGTCTGGTCTGAATGAGGTATTGCGCCATCTGGTCAAAGTGTTGGCTCAGCCGCTCTCGCTCGACAAGATGCTCTCCTCACTAGCAACAACCATCACCCAAGCTATGCCGATTGACCTCTGTATCATGCTGCTGACAGAGCAAACGCAGAACCAACTTACGGTCTATACCACTGAACCAGACCTGCGCGACAAGGGTGTCATCATTGAGTCAGTGACAGTCGATGTTGTGCTTTGGGAA
>JAJZEJ010000272.1 GCA_021828635.1 Chloroflexota bacterium | reverse complement strand
TGGCTCCGAACAGAGCAGGGATACGTCTCTCGCTGCATGATGCACAGGAGATAACTGCTGGCGGGCGCTATACGCTACTGATTACATTGACAACGCTGCTGAGCATCGCACTCTTAACCTTGCCCACACTCATTGGACATACGACATCGCTCTCGCTGTTCGTCATCATACCACTTTCGCTAGCCAGCATTGCCATGCTACTCCTGTTCGTACTTTTATCACGACGGGCAATCACACCTGGGTCACAAGTGGAAATTGGTCAACAGCCCGACATGGTGAAAATAGCTTACAAATCTCCACAACGTCATATACTGCTAATTATTGAGGTGCTATTGGCGCTGAGTCTCGCGCTGGTGGGAGTCGTTGTGATGGTACAAAGCGGTCAGGAGTTGGCAACGGATACCAGGATGTCACCGGTTATTCTCGGCTTAGTGTTACTGGCGATAGCGACCTCGTTACCCAATACCGTCGTCGCGGTTAGCCTGGCGCGGCAAGGGCGAGCCATAACGAGCCTTGAGGAAGTGTTGAACAGTAACAGTATCAATGCCACACTGGGCATCGCGCTCCCGTTACTGTTCTGGCATGGCCTGTTGAGCGATTCTCTGCTGCTTCTGCTAGATGTGCCGCTGATGATGTTGCTGACGGTGGTCGTTCTGCTCTTCCTTCGGCGTCACCGCATCTCGCTCTTGCAGGCCGTATTGCTCTTGCTGGTGTATATTGTATGGATCGGCATCCATCTTGCGCTGTAGCACAGACACAAGTTATGCCTGTTTGATATGCACCACCGACCGCCGTGATGTTGTCGGAGCCATCCTGAGCATTAGCGCGTTCGATCAACATCTCTACGTTTTCCTAATGACGATATTTTCCCATGACATTGACCCTCGTGGGGCTTGTATGCTATCCTCATCAGCACAAATAGCTTTCTAAATAGAGCTGATTTTTATCGAAGGAATATAAATTTATGCGCGTACAGGAACATGTAATGTTATCTACGGGAGCGGCATTGGTCGCTTTACCTTTCTTAAAGAAAGATGTATGGATTCCACTGGCAACCAGCGTGCTAATTGATGTCGATCACTTTCTCTGGTATGCTGTTACCTACGGCACACTCAACCTTAAAGAGGCGGTGCGTTATTTTGAACAGGCCGACCCACCACAATTGCCAGAAGCACGGCTGTTCCATAACCCTCTATTATTGGGTTTATTACTATTTCTAGCAGCACGCCTGCGCTCACGCCTGCTTATGCTCGTGTTGCTTGGTCTACTTTTTCACATCAGTCTGGATGCCATTCACGTCGCACAAATGGGACGTTTGAAGCGCGAACTCAGCACCCAGGCACAACGAACCTGCCCCGAATGTGGTGCAAACTTCGAGCCATTGCAGTTACATACTCTGCATTTCGCCAGCAACCTGCTCGACCGCTACAACCCGCAACATTTTGTAGTTCTCTGCCCCGATTGCCACGAACTGGCGCACGCGAAATAAACACGATAATAAATATATGGTACCCGTTACATGGTACGGTAAATGCAATGCATGGCTATTATGCGTCGGGTACCACACACGCCGAATTTATGGCAGAAATTCGTTGGTATAGAGCGCACTAAAATTCATGCTCGTCAGAGGTTTACCGGCGGCATTTTGAATGGCACCGTTCTTGAGCATGAACTCAGGATAGCCCTGCCAGGCGGGGGCATCTTGCCAGCCCCACTGGCGACCGGCATCGACATAGTGGGCGCTGAGGAACTTCTGGCTGGCATAGACTAGCCCCGTATCAGGAAAGGTTCCGGCAGGCGTGCCATCGATCAGCATCTTGCCCGACTGATTGGGATGCTGTATCGCATACTCATATCCTTTGCTCGTGGCAGCCATGAAACGCTTCAACAGGCCGGGCTTGTCTTTGATTTCTTGCGGGCTGGTGATGATATTCGGCGTATAGTAATCGGGAATGCCGAAACTGGTGATCGGGAAGACGTTAAGCTTATAACCCTGCCGCTGAGCCTGAATGACCTCCCAACCCTCGAAGACCCAGGCGAAGTCAACCCGATGGCTCTCCAGTGCCTGCATCGCATCAATGCTCAGCGTGACATTCTTGAAATTGCCCGTCCCACCGGCATTCTTAATAATCGCGCTGACAACTGCCTGCTCATACGGTGCGCCAAAACCACCGTAAATCTTGCCATCAAGCTGCTTAGGATTATCAATGCCCGAACTCGCCAGCGTGACCAGCGCCGAGGTATTGTGCTGAATAATCGCCGCAATAGAGACCACTGGCTGACCTACCGCCGCGTCAGCAACAATACCCTCCGTTGAGCTAATACCCACATCTACCTTACCACTGCTCACCAGGACATCAGGCGAGACGCTATCGGAATACGGCACAATTTGCAGGTTGATGCCCTCATCACGGTACCAGCCCATCTGTTGTGCCACATAGATGCCCGTGTGATTGGTATTAGGCGTCCAGTCCAGCGCCAGTTTCATCGTGGTAATTGGCCCTTTCCACGGCGTGGCCGAGGGCGAGACGCTGGTAGCCGTTTTTGTCGCGGACGCGGCGGCGTGCTGTTGAAGCATATAGCCACCCACAATCACAATAATTAACAGAACCGGTACGCCGATACTAAGTAACAGGCGTGTGCGTGCGTTCATACAGATATATCCTTTCTTTACGTTCAGGTGGACGCGATCAATCCGTCTACGCGGACGCGATCAATCGGCCCCTACCTCGTTCGGCTTCCGCGAGAATGGAGCGTTGATACCAGGGCAACGCCATATGTTCAATCCAGACTACAAGGCCAAATAAGAGCAGGCTTAATACAGCCGTGACGACGATGGCGGCGAAGATCAGCACAATGGCGAACGAGTGGGCCGCGTTCTCCATATAGATGCCCAAACCCTGATACGCCCCGACATACTCGCCGAAAATCGCGCCCGTCACACTGTACGTGGCGGCGATACGCAGACCCGAAAAGAACGAGGGCATGGCATTTGGGAAGCGCACCATCCAAAGAATTTGCCAGCGCGTCGCGTGCATGCTCTTCATCAGACGTAACAGGTCGGGATCAGTGCCAAGCAGGCCATCGGCGCAAGCCACGGCTATAGGAAAGAAACAATAGAGAACAACTACGATGACTTTGGGTGTCAAACCGTAGCCGAACCAGATCAGTAGCAAGGGGGCCAGCGCGATCATCGGGATAGTCTGCGAGGTAATCAGCACGGGATAGAGCGTCTGACGAATCCAGACCGAGCTATCCAGCAGAATAGCGAGCGCGACACCCAGCACTACCGAGAGCGCCAGACCGATCACCGTCTCTACCAGCGTCTGCATCGTATTGACCCACAGATCGCCCCAATGCGTGACTAACGCCTGCGCAATCACCGACGGCATCGGTAGAAGCGTGGCGCTAATCAGTCCGCCGCGCACAATTAGTTCCCATAGTGCCAACACGACGATCAGAAAGACGAAGGCCGGACCATAATTAGCCATGCCGCGCAATGCTTGATTACTTTTCATATCGCTTGCTCCTTCATCAACACCTGTAGCAGTTCCTGTTCCAGTTGCACGGCATAGGCTAGCGAGAGATGCTCTTGCAGGCGTGGACGTGGCAGATCAACCTGCACAACACGCAGTATATGCGCCGGACGTGCGCTGAGAACGTAGATGCGGTCGGATAGTAGAATAGCCTCGCGTACATCGTGCGTCACGAAAAGCACGCTGGAATGGAAACTTTGCCACAGTTCGAGCAACCACATCTGCAAGGCCAGCCGCGTCAGGGCGTCGAGTGCGCCGAACGGCTCGTCGAGCAGGAGGAAATCGTGATTGAAGAGGACGGTACGCAACAAAGCCACGCGCTGACGCATCCCGCCGGAGAGCGTGTTGGGATAGTTCTCTGCGAACTCGGCCAGTCCAAATCGCTTGAGCAGTTCGTGTGCCTCATGCTGTGACTGCGAACGTGGTACGCGGCGCACATCCAGGCCCAGCATGACGTTCTCCTCGACGGTGCGCCAGGGCAGCAGCAGTGGTTGTTGCAGCATATAGCCACACAGACCGGCGCGTTCGAGCGTGTCGCGGCCATCAATCGCCACCGTACCCGCGCTCGGTGTATCGACGCCCGCGACGATATTAAACAGCGTGCTTTTGCCGCAGCCGCTTGGGCCAATCAGCGTCACAAACTCGCCCTGCGCCACGTCCAGATCAAGCGGGGCCAGTGCCTCGATCAGTCTGCGCCCATTGCGATAGGTTTTGCTCACGCCGCGCACCGTCAGTTTCGGCGTCGTCAGAACCGCCATCATCCTCACCTCCTGAGCCAGCTAGCTACACAGCATAGAAAAAGGCCGCGACTCCTGATAGAAGGGGTCGCGGCCTGTATCTCTGTGCATGCTATGCATAATACGAGTATGCGCGTCATGTCATGATTGGTGGGCCATCGCCGCTTTCCTACGCTGGTACTAACCAGATCAGGTTCATAGGGTCGGCGCAACGCCCATCGCGTGCGCCTCTCAGCCATCCGGCTCCCCTAGCAGCACAAAGCTATCTATGTATGCAGTTGGTAATGTGATTGTTTGCTCTACGTATTATAAGATAGGTGAGCAGGCAAAGGCAAGAGATTCGAGGCTTTTTAATCTCCTGCCTGATAATTTGTCGTCTGGTCATTCATATACAACGCCGTGACTCCTACTTCCTGCACAGTCGCCCCAAATGCATTTGTCCCACTAAGTGTACCCATATCGAGACCCCATACCTCTACAGTATCTTGCTGGTTTAACTGAGTTATATCAGTACTAGCAGGAAACACGATTTGGACA
>JAJZEJ010000265.1 GCA_021828635.1 Chloroflexota bacterium | reverse complement strand
GTTGCGCTTGCCGGTGGCGTAGGCGCGGCACGTTTTTTAGGGGGACTCGTGCAGGTAGTGCCACAGGAACAGATCACGGTGATTGTCAACACAGGTGATGACCGCGATTTTTATGGTCTTCGTGTCTCGCCCGACATCGATATTGTGATGTATACACTGTCAGGTATTGTTGATGAAGAACATGGCTGGGGTATTCGCAACGATACCTATAACACCATGCAACAACTCACACAGTACGGCAATGAGGATTGGTTTATGCTGGGAGACCGCGACCTCGCCACGCATATCCACCGTACCAACCTGCTACGCCAGGGCAAGACGCCTGGCGAAATTGCGGAAGATATGCGCAACCGCCTGGGACTGAAGTTGCGTGTCCTACCTATGAGTGATCAGCCAGTAGCAACGCACATTCAAACACCGGCTGGTCTGTTACATTTTCAGGAATATATGGTCAAGCGGCGTTGTTCCGATGAAGTGCAAGATGTGGTGTTCGTGGGAGCCAAGACAGCACGACCAGCCCCTGGTGTTCTTGATGCCATCAAGCAGGCTGAAGCCATTCTAATCGCTCCTAGCAACCCCATCGTGAGTATTGGTAGCATACTAGCCATACCTGGGATTCACGACACGCTACACGAAGCTAGCGGTATGATAGTAGCAGTCAGTCCCATTGTTGGTGGCGCACCCATCAAGGGACCAGCGGATAAATTGATGAGCGGTCTGGGCATGAGCGTCTCAGCAGTAGGCGTAGCACGCTGCTACCGCGATTTTCTTGATGTGATGGTCATCGATACGCAAGATGCCCACTTGTCGAGCGAGATTGAAGACCTGGGCATCCCTACTGTTGTCGCCAATACTATCATGCGCGATAGCGAAACCAAAGCAATCTTAGCGCGTGATGTACTAAAAGCAGCAGGACTCGTAGGGGCGTGATTTATCACGCCCTTGAAACCTATCGGTGGGTAAATTGGGCATAGAACGAAGCAGGTATAAGGCAAACAGAGCGTGATGCATCACGCCCCTGCGGGTATTGTTACATCTCAACACTATAGAAACTGGCTATATGAAATACAGTGTATTAGTTCCTGTCAAAGCGTTGCGCGAGGCTAAAAGTCGGCTCGCGCCTTATCTTTCTGGTACAGAGCGTGAGCAATTGGTGATGCAGATGCTTCGGCATGTCTTGCATATACTGCAAACAAGCGGGCAATTTGAACACATTAACGTAGTCAGCCCGGACACAGATGTATTAACGACGGTGCGTGCGTGGGGTGTTCAAGGAATTATTGAGGAACAAGCAGGACATAATCCAGCACTGCACGCCGCCGCGCAACACGAGCGTGATAGGGATACCAACGCATTGCTGACCATTTCTGCCGATCTTCCTTTACTGTGTGTTGAAGACATCACCCACATGATAGAACTTTCCCAATACTACGATGTTGTGTTGGCCGCCTCGCGTGAGAATACAGGCACGAATGCGGTTCTCATGCATCCACCGCTTGTCGTTCCCTATGTTTTCGGCGTTGATAGTTTGCACCATTACCAGCAGGAAATTCGATGGCATGATGTATCTAGTACAATCATACATAACACCGGTTTAGCCTTTGATATTGATACTATTGACGATATAGCAACATGGAAGTACTATGAACAACAATGCGGGAATATTCCAATGACACTCAATTCATAACATATATTACCATATTAATTAGGCGTAGCTGAGTAAGTAACAAATAGTCCTTGTGGCTCTGTTTGCACTCCCGTTGTGCAATACGTAAAGCCTTGTGGTAGTTCAGAAACCTTTACATGCAATTCTTGATTGATCTGACTCTCGAAGCTAGAAATCAGGCCAGTTACAGCAATGCCGTTCAGGTCCGCGTGTAAAATGTGGACTTGTAGTTGGCAGGCATTGACATAGAGTTGTAATTGAATCGTGAAAGGCTTACTCACAGTGAGTCCCAAAAATGAGAAACGATCATCGCCAGTAAGCGTCAATGGACCATTTTGTGTCATTGCAACCCGCACATTTTGTACAGTTCCTGGCATGCCCGATGCACTCAAATTCTGTTGGGCTATTTCCGCAAGATATGTTGGGCTTACCTGCACGATAATCGCACCGGCTGACTGCGTTGCCACAGGCAGAGGACTGACATCACGGGAAATAGCAAGGGCATAGATCAATAGACCGCCTACCGCTAGTAGGAAGCCAAGCAGAAATGTAATAACAGGAAGAAGAATGCGTCCATTACGGGTGCGCAACCAGATACGTAGACGCCGCAAAAGCCTCGAACGCTGAGGTGGTAAAGATGGCGGCATTGGTTGTTCAGGTAGGGTTCGACTCGTTGAGTCCATAACGTAATCCCCGCTCATTTTTAGTATATATTACTCTTCTTACTTCACTGTATGCAAGTTTTGGGCATATTGCACAAATATAGATCAGTAACTTTCGGATAAAGTGTCTATAGTAACCCATTGATACACCGTCATATGATTAGGTAGAGTTATGGGAAGGTAACGACGTGTTACTTTCCTACGCCCAAACTATGCAGATTCGCCAATACTAGCGAGGCAACGCTTGCCATACTTCCAGCAAAGGTGCAGGGATCTAGCAAGAGGAGAGGAGTATACATGACCCCCGAAGAAGTCCTACAACTAGCCAAAGATAACGGCGCGAAAATGGTAGACCTGAAGTTTACCGACCTGCCCGGCTCATGGCAACATTTCAGTGTACCCATCCACGAACTCAAAGCATCGGTCTTCGTTGAAGGCGTAGCCTTCGATGGCTCCAGCATTCGCGGTTTCCAGACAATCAACGAAAGCGATATGCTCGTCATTCCTGACCCCAACAGCGCCATTATTGATCCTTTCATGGCTGTCCCAACGCTGAGCCTGGTTTGTAACATTGCACACCCAGGACCAACTGGCAAAAAGCAATCATACAGCCGTGATCCACGCTACATCGCACAAAAGGCTGAGGAGTATGTGCGCTCTACGGGCATTGCCGATACGAGTTACTTTGGTCCCGAAGCTGAATTCTTCGTTTTCGATAGCGTGCGTTACAACTCAGCCCAAAACATACAATATGTTGAGGTTGACTCGGATGAGGCTCACTGGAACAGCTCGCGCGTAGCTGATGGCAAGACTAACCTGGGCCACCTGATGCGCACAAAAGAAGGCTATTTCCCGGTTGCTCCTAATGACACCCTTCAGGATCTGCGCACAGAAATAGCGTTGACCCTTGAAGGACTGGGCGTCGCTATTGAGGCACAGCATCATGAGGTCGGCGCTCCCGGTCAGTGCGAAATCGACATGCGTTTCGATACCCTGCTCACGTCTGCTGATAAGATCATGCTATACAAGTATGTTGTGAAAAACACAGCACGCAAGTATGGCAAGACCGTCACCTTCATGCCCAAGCCTGTCTTCGGCGACAATGGCTCCGGTATGCACGTCCATCAGAGCCTGTGGAAGAGCGAAAGTCCTCTGTTCTTCGATGGCAGTGGCTACGCAGGTCTCTCGCAACTGGCACGCTACTACATCGGTGGTATCCTGACTCACGCTCCCGCTCTGCTGGCAATCGCCGCCCCAACAACCAACAGCTACAAGCGTCTCGTACCCGGCTACGAAGCTCCGGTCAACCTAGTCTTCTCTCAGGGCAACCGTAGCGCCGCTGTACGTATCCCTAAGACCAACGTTGCCCCAGCTAAACGCATTGAGTTCCGCTCACCCGATCCGAGCGCGAACCCCTACCTGCTCTTTGCTGCACTGCTGATGGCCGGTCTCGACGGTATCAACCGCCAGATCGAGCCAAGCGAACATGGCTTTGGTCCGGTGGACAAAAACCTCTACGAGATGTCGCCAGAGGAATTGCGTGAGATTCGCTCAGTCCCTGGCTCGCTCGAAGAGTCCTTGCAGGCTCTTGAAAATGACCATGCCTTCCTACTCGAAGGCGGTGTCTTCACCGCCGACGTGCTGGAAAGCTATATCAGCTTCAAGCGCGGCCAGTCCGACGAAGTGCGCCTGCGTCCCGCACCCATCGAGTTCGCTTTCTACTACGACGTATAGTCACTACTCATCAAGCATAAAACAAGGACGAGCGACCACATTGGTCGCTCATCCTTGTTTTTCCATGCCCCGCTACGCAAGCTACTTCTTAACCGGTTCCTGCGATGGCTGTATTGGTTGCGCAGACGACGTTGCTGATGCATCCAGCGTTTGTGTTGCCTCGGCTTTTGCTTTGGCCTGCGCATTGCGCGTTGTGCGTCTGATAACGCGCCCCATCTTCTGCGTGTCCTTGAGCAGGGTTGACCGATACGACTTCATAATGTCTGCTGCCGAGAGCCAACCCAGCACAATACGTCCACCGGTCTCCGTTTCCAAACTCACAACAGGAGCCCAACTTACATGCCGACTGACAAGCCGCTCAAGAGCATCGTCCAACGTATCCGAAGGATGAAACTCCACGACATCCTTGCGCATTGCATCACGTACCAACCGCTTCTCGCGCTCCGTTGCCGGTATACGCTGAATATCGGCCTGCGTCAACACGCCAAGCAATTTACCTTTGGCATCAACCACGGGCGCTCCCGTCTCTGGACGATCACTCAATGATTGCGAGGCTGAAGCGATGGTCTGCTCCGGCGCAAAGCGTAGCGCCAGCTGAGACATCGCCTGTTGCACAGTCAACGTACCGAGCAAGGGGAAAGTAAGTTGTAGGCGGTGAGCCGGTGAGTCCGCACGTGTATTGACCTGGCTGGCATAGATGGAAGTATCACCAACCACAATTGATGCGATACCCACCGCGATCATCGCTGGTGCAAGCAT